>JACVRU010000004.1 GCA_014534295.1 Thermoleophilia bacterium
CCCGCGCCGCCGCCATTCGGGGAGCGTCGCCCCGCCCCAGAAGGTGGCGAACTCGGTTCCGCGCTCGAACCGCACCCAGGCGGCGCACACGACGGTGCCGCCGGCCTCGGCGGCGACGATCGCGATTCCGCCGGGATCCGCGGCGAGCTCGCCCTCGAGGTTGGCGGCGAGCCACCTCGGGAAGCCGCCGCCCCAGACCGCGTGCTCGAGGCCCGCGATCCGGTCGAGGTCGCGGCGCTCCGTCAGCTCGCGGAGCGCGACGCGCTCGGGAAGGCGCGGCGGCCCTGCGATCTCCGCTGCCGCCGCGATCACCACGGTCTCCTCGTCCTCGGGGACGAGGCCGTGGGCGAGGAGGCGCTCCGGCAGGTCCCGAGGGAGGTCGTGGCCGTGGAGCTTCCACTCGAAGGGCTCGCCGCGCCTGGCGAAGACGTCGACCTGGCGGGCGATCAACACGTCCAGCTCCGGACCGTCGAGCCCGCCGAGCGTCGAGTAGACGACGAAGCCACGGTCTCCGTAGCCGTGGAAGCGCAGCAACGGCCCGTCACGCTCGAAGGACACACCGCGGGGCAGAGGCTCCGGGACGCGCGCGCGGACCTGGGTGTCGTAGGCCGCGAGCAGCTCGGCGGCGTCGGTCACGCCGGAGACACTACGCCGAGGAGTGGCGCGGGCGAGCGGCGGGAACGTCCAGCAGGTGAACGCCCTTGCGGTCGTCGCGGCGGCTCTCTCGCTCGGAGCGGCCGACGTCCCGCCCGACCAGACCGTTTACCGCATCGGGTTCGCGGACGCCCGGCGCGGCGTGCTCTCGGCGGCGAGGCCCAATGCCCCCTGCGCGGACGGCCTCTGCGCGCACCACGTCTATGCGACGTCGGACGGAGGCGCGACCTGGCGGCGGACGCTGAGCGCGCGGACGTCAGTCGGCGACATCGCGCACCTCTCGGCCGCGCCGGGGACGAGCACGGTGTTCGCGTCGTACCCGTGCCGCGAGCCGGCGCTCTGCGCCTCGCGCGTCTACCGGAGCGACGACTTCGGGCGGACCTGGCGGCTCGTCTCCCGAGCCTGGCTCTGGGACCCCGCCTTCGCCACGCCGCGCGACGGCTGGGCCCGCGGGAGCTCCGGCCTCGTCGCGACCCGCGACGGCGGGCGGACCTGGCGCCAGGTCGCCCGGCATCCGTGTCCCGACTACGCCAACGACTGGTACTACCCCGCGCTCGTCGCGCCGGCGCGGGGGTACGTCCTCTGCCGGTCCAGCGACCTCACGTTCCCTCGGGAGCGCGGTGTCCACGAGACACGCGACGGCGGCCGCACCTGGCGGCTCCGCTCTGCGCTGGGCTACGAGTACGGCCGCGTCGGATCGGGTCACCGCGACTCGTTCGCGCTCCGGCACGTCTCCTTCCGGCCGAGCGGGCGGGGCTGGATCTGGCGCTTCGCCGGAACGCCGCTGGTGACGTCGGACGGCGGCCGGACGTGGCGCAAGGCGACGACGCGGTGGCCCCACTCGCTGATCTGGGGCGCCGCTGTCACGGACGGCCTCGCGTTCGCGCTCGCGGAGACGACCCGCGAGCAGCTGCTGCTGCGCACGGTCGACGGCGGCCGGACCTGGCAGGCGGTCAAGCGGTGGCCGAAGTAGGAGCCGGATCGCGTCAAGATCGTCGAGGGAGGCGCCGATACGAGAGGCATGGGGCTCGCCGATCGCGACTACGTGAAGTCGGAGAAGTGGCAGGCCGAGCAGCGCTCGCGCCTGGCGGAGTGGCAGTGGCGGGCGTTCGAGCGGCTGCCGTCCGCGCCGAGCCGCCCGAGTCCGCTCGGGCACGTGCTCCTCGTCGTCCTGATCGTGGTCGTGTCGGGCTCGATCGGCTACTGGGCAGGCGCTCGGACGGACCGCGTCGACCGGCCGGCGGCCGCGGCCACGCCGGCGCTCGTGTGGGGCGGCCGGACCTTCACGAGCAGGACCGAGTTCGAGGGATGGCTCGCCGAGCGCGGGATCCCGTATGCCCGCTGGGCGCGGACGCATCCCGGTGCTGCGGCGAAGCTCGACGGCCTCCCCTGAGACTCTGAGACAGAAGAAGCCGGTGCTCTCGGAAAGCGCGGGCGTGCCGGGTCGTCCGCTCTTAGTGAGCCTCCTTCCGTCAGGTCGAGAGCAGCCTGCCGAAGAACGACCGGTAACGCTGGAGTGCCACTCGCAGGTCCTCGGTGGAGACGTCGTCGCCGCGGTCCCACTGGCTCTCGAGCCTCGAACGCTCCTCCGCGAAGGAGTCTGCGAGCCGCTGCATGAGCTCGGCGACGAGTGTGTCGGCGTTCTCCACCGCGCGCCTAGGCTCGTCGACGAACCCAGCCTGGATCTCTCGCCAGCGGGTCTGGAAGTCGCTGGTCGCGTCCTCGGCGAGAAGCGGCCCTCGGGCATCGCGCTGCTCCTGCTCCTCGACCTCGTCCCGCGATCTGGCCGTATCGCCTAGGTCCTGATCACGTTCGGCCTCGTCGCCTTCGTCGCGAGCGGCGTCCCGAGCAGCGATGTCGGCGGTGGTCGGTCGGTCTTCCCGTTCCATCAGCGGGCCTCCTCTGGAGTCGTGGTCGCCTCGCGGCGTTCGAGGAGCTCCGCGAAGAGCGACCGATAGTGCACCATCGCCTGGCGCAGGTCCTCGGTGGTCGCGTCGCCCCGGTCGTATGCGAGGCACGTCTCGTGCGCGCGCCGGTAGTTCTCGACGACCTCCGGGTGGTCGACGGAGATCAGCTCGGCTCGCCGCTCGAACTCGTCCATCGGATACCCGCGCTCGGACATGACCTGCTGAACGAGTCGGTCGGCCTCCCTCGTCGCGCCGACCGGGTCGTCGACGAACCGTGCCTGAACGTCCTCCCACTCCTGCTCGTAGCGTTCCGCCGCTTCCTGCGAGAGGCGCCGCAGCTGGAGCTCGTCACGGCGCTTGAGACGCTGACCGAGCTCGCGTTCGGCTTCCTTCTCAGTCTGTGCGTCGGCCACCGCCCGCTCGTACTCGGGGCCGAACGTTTCGCGGAGCCTCGCCCGCCGTGCCGCCCGCCAAGCCAGCACAGCTGCGGCCACCACAGCGAGCGCAACCGCCGCGATCACGATCCAGACCCACACATCCATCGTTTAGCTCCTTTCCCTGCTCGAACGCCTACGACGATCCCCACCAGGACTTCGACCAGGTGAGCGTGGCCAGCGTCGCCTGTCCCGCGAGGCTCGGGTGGAAGAAGTCGAGCCGGCTGACGTGGTGGGAGGCGAATGGGTAGTCGAAGACCGCGTGCCCGTCGAACCGGCAGAACGCGTATTGCGCGCACACGTTGCCCAGGATCTCGTTGAAGGCCCGCTCGCGCTCGAGCACTGCCCGGCGGTCCTCCTCCATGTTGAACGGCGACAGCATCGACTGGCAGATCCGGGCGGCCCGCCAGACGAGCTGAGCGACGGCGTTGTCGCGCAGCACCTGCCAGAGCCGGTAGACGTTCGGGATGCTGCTCACGAAGACGAGCGCCCCCGGCGGTAGACCGGCCGCGAGCACGTTCATCGTCGCCGAGAACTGGGCCGTGAAGTCCTCGACGCTCGTCATCGCTGCGGGCGAGCTCGTGCAGACGTCGTTCGCGCCCATGAGGATCGTCACGTAGCGGGTGCCCTGCGCGACGGCGGCTTGCGCCTGCTGCGGCGCGTCGGCCATCCTCGCCCCGGCACGCGCGTTGTTGTAGTTGTTGCCGCGGATGCTCGGCGTCAGGGCTCGGAGTCGCTCGTAGTGGCTGCTGACTCCGTCGAAGTAGCCGCCGCCAGTGCTCCACGACTGCGCCGGATGGTCGCCGTACCAGCAGCAGACGTTGGTGGCGCGCGTGATCGAGTCGCCGATCGAGGCGATGCTGTTGGGCAGGGGCGGCGAGCCGGACGCAGCCGACGCCCAGACGACAGCAGCGACGAGACCGGCGAGCAGCGCACGAATACGCATCGGACCCCTCCCACGTGGTTGGCGGCCCGTCTCCTTCCCCGGAACCGCCATTTCACACCTGCGCTGACGCTACAGCACAAAAACCCCGCCTGAGCGGGGCTTTTCGAGGCTGCGGGGCTAGGATTCGAACCTAGACTACCTGGTCCAGAGCCAGGCGTCCTGCCGTTAGACGACCCCGCACCGGGGCGGTCAGTGTAGCGCCCGAGTTAGCGTCCGGCCGTGGACCGGGTCGCGCTCTGCGCCGAGACGACGGCACGCTGGCATGCCGCTTGGCTGACCGCCCTCGGCCTCCGCTCGGAGTGGCGGGAGACAGCGTGGCGGGCCCTCGAGCGCCCCCCGCTCTTCTACTGGACGGCGATCACGCTCTCCCGTCAGGCGAGAGAGGACGCAGTCGCGGACGCGCGCGGCACGATCTGCGACTCCTGGTCGTCGCTCGAGCTCGGGCCCCACGGCTTCGAGGAGCGCCTGCGCGAGCCCTGGTTCGTCCGTCCGCCGGGCCCGCTTGCCGCCGCGGACCCGCCGGCCGAGCTCGAAGTCGTGCGCGTGGCCACGGCCGAGGAGGTGGCCGAGTTCGAGGTCGTGAGCGCCCGCGGCTTCGGCTCCGAGGACGCGGCCGTCGAGGAACCCTTCCACCCGCCGGCGATCCTCGCCGACCGGCGAATGACGATGCTCGTTGGCCGTGCCGGCGGCCGCGCGGTGGCGGCCGCGATGAGCTACCGAACCGGAGCGGCCGTCGGTATCTACGGCGTGACCACGGTCGCCTTCGCCCGCGGCTGCGGCTACGCGACCGCGCTGACCCGTGCGCTGGTCGACCCCGACCTGCCGGCGCTGCTGAGCCCGAGCCCGGAGGCGGAGCGGCTGTACGGGCGGCTCGGTTTCGAGGCTGTCGGCGAGCTCCAGCAGTGGGAACGCGTCTAGGTCTCGAGCCGGTAGATCGGGACGAGGCGCTTCTCCGCTTCGGTGTCGATATGCGCCGTCACCTCGACGTACGGCTCGAGCCCGGAGCCGCGCAGCTTCGCCTTCAGCAGGCCGTCGACCTGGTAAATGCCGGAGGAGTTGTTCATCAGGATCTCGATCCCGATGGGTGCGTGCTCGCCGTCCCGGATCTCCACCTGGTCGATCGCCGCGGCTGAGAGCGAGTGGATCGAGACGCGGCCGTGCTCGAACGGGATCCGCGAGCGGCCCTCGGCCATGTCGAGCGCGTCCGCGACGCGGACGATTCCCGCCTCGAGCGTCAGCGGCCGTCCGTAGTCGCGGTGGCTCGTGATCGTCTGGAGCACCTCGGTCGTGACGACGGTCAGCTCGGGCTCCTCGTAGATCCCGTCGAGGAGCTCGCGCAGCTTTGGCTCGGCCAGGAAGAGGCTGAAGTCCTCGTGGCCGTCGCGGTGGACGGCCATGCCGATGCAGTGCAGCAGCGCTCCGAGCACGACGATCACCTCCGCGTCCTCCGGCCCGAAGCCGTAGTCGCGCACGGTCGTCGGCTCGACGCCGTGCTTCACGAGCTGCCGCAGGAGCTTGAGCGCGATGTTGGTGACGATCTGGACGTGGACCCAGGAGTGGTCGTTGATCTCCATCCGCACGACCGCGTTCACGTTGGCGACGTGCCACCAGGCCTTCACCTGCCTGTCGTCGTTGACGCGCTCGACGAGGGTGCGCAGCTTGCGGTTGCCGCGCTCGGGGACGCGGATCCGCATCTTCCCGACGGCCTCGGCGGGCGACATCCGCGTCTCGCGGCGGGCCTCCTCCGAGACGGGCTGCTCGATCCGCTCGTCGGTCTCCGGATCCAGGGCCATCGGCCCGGTTGAGTCTAGTCGGCGTTAGACGGTCGCTTGCCAGCCGTCGTAGGCGCCGCCGTACTCGGCCGCGAGCTCCGTGAAGGCGCGTCGCGCGGCCGCCACGTTCTCCTCGGTGACGACGGTCTGCGCGGTCGCCGACACGGTCCAGGGCCGGACGTCGTCGGCGGGCTCGGAAGCGACGTCGAGGACGCGGGGCTCGTACCCCAGGTTGGCGACCATGGGGGCGAACGCCTCGGCCGCCTCTCTACTCGGCAGGTGCACGTGATGGATGACCTCGCGCGGCTGGGAGAGGTCGGCGCCCGCTTCGCTCAGCTGCTCGAGCACGACGCGATCCGCCTCGATCGTGCCCTCCGCCGGCGGCTGGTCGCGCTTCAGGCGATCGAGCAGGCCCACGCCCTCACCCTACCCACTCGACCCGCCTTCGGAACCTTCCCCGTCGCCCTGCCCGTCCGGGGCCTCGAGCTTGGACAGGTGGATGAGCCCGGCCGGCGTCGGCGAGAACCCGCATGCGTCGAGGTAGAAGGGCGCGAGCGCCTCGTCGAAATCGACCTCGAGCCACTGGCAGCCGGCCGCTTTCGACCGTAGTGCGGCGATCCGCACGAGCTCGGTCCCGACTCCATGCCGCTGATGGTCGGGCCGCACCTTCGTGTCGATCAGGAACGCGTGGTCGCCGCCGTCCCAGGCGACGTTGACGAACCCAATCAACGCGCCGTCGCTTGCGCGTGCCGTCACCCACCCAAGGCTGTGCGAGCGGACGCGGTTCCACCAGCCAGGCTCGGCGTTGCCGCCGTGGGACAGAGTGAGCTGGACGAGCTCTTCGTCGGCGACGTCGCCGCGCCAGGCGAAGTCGACCATCCACGCAGACTACCGCGCTCGGGTTCCGCTGCGAGGTGAGCCTGGTGGCCTGCGGGAGACCGTGCTCTCCCGCAACCAGCGCGGCGGTCCGACAGTGGGCATCCCGTCGCGAAGACGACGGTCTTCGCCGCTACGCCACCTCCGCCCAGTCGCCGTAGAGCGACGTGTACAGACCCTGCCGCGCCATCAGCTCGGCATGCGAGCCTTGCTCGACGATGCGGCCGTGCTCGAGAACGACGATCAGGTCCGCGTCCCGGATCGTCGACAGCCGGTGGGCGATGATGAACGCCGTCCGGTCGGCGAGGAGCCGGCGCAGCGCTGTCTCGATCTTGCGCTCGGTGCCGATGTCGACCGACGACGTCGCCTCGTCGAGGACGAGGATCCGCGGGTCGGCCAGCAGCGCGCGCGCGAACGCGACGAGCTGGCGCTGGCCGAGGGAGAGCCGCGTACCGCGTTCCTGGAGCTGCGTGTCGTAGCCGTCCTCCAGGCGCTCGACGAACTCGTGGGCGCCCACGGTCTCCGCGGCGCGGGCGACGTTCTCCCGCGTCGCCGCCGGCGTCCCGAAGGCGATGTTGTCGTGGACGGTGCCGGCGAAGAGGAAGCCCTCCTGCGGGACGATCCCGAGCTGGCGGCGGAGGGATTCCTGGGTGACGTTGCGGAGATCGAGGCCGTCGATCGCGATCCGTCCCTCGCGCGGGTCGTAGAAGCGGGCGAGCAGCTTCGCGATCGTCGACTTGCCGGCTCCGGTGTGGCCGACGAGAGCGACGGTCGTCCCGGCGGGCACGTCGAGGTCGATGCCGTGCAGCACGTCCGGGCCGTCGCCGTAGCCGAAACGCACGCCCTCGAAGCGGACGTGCCCCTCGATCCGCGGCAGCTCGACGGCGCCCGGGCGGTCACGGAGCTCGGGCTCCTCGTCGAGCACGTCCATGATCTTGTCCAGCGCCGCCACGGCCGCCAGGAACGTGTTGTAGAGCTGCGAGAGCTGTTGCACCGGGTCGAAGAAGTTCGACAGGTAGAGCAGGAAGGCGAGCAGCGTGCCCTCGCTGACCTGCCCGTGGAAGTAGAGCCAGCCGCCATAGCCGAGCACGACGGCGGTGGCGGCGCTCGAGAGGAAGTCGACGAACGGGAAGTAGAGGCCGTTCGTGACGACGGTGCGGTGGTTCGCCGCCCGGTAGCGCGAGTTGACGCCGCGGAAGTTCTCTTCGCTGGCCGGCTCGCGGGTGAACGCCTGGACGACCCGGATGCCGGCGATGTCCTCCGCCAGCGTCGCCGTCACGAGCCCGAGCCGCTCGCGCACCGAGCGGTAGGCGCGCGCGGAGTAGACGCGGAAGGCGGCCGTCCCGGCCATCATCAGCGGCGTCACAGTCAACGTCGCCAGCGCGAGGCGCCAGTCGAGGAAGAAGAGGATCGTCGCGGAGCCGATCAGGATCAGGGTGCTCTGGAAGAGCGTGGTGACGCCGTCGGTGACGAGCTGGTCGAGCGCGTCGACGTCGTTCGTCAGCCGGCTGATGATCACGCCCGCGCGGTTGCGCTCGAAGAAGCCGAGCGAGAGCCGCTGGAGGTGGCGGAAGAGCGTTTTGCGGAGGTCGGCGAGGATCCGCTCGCCCGTCCAGCCCGTGAAGTAGGTCTGCGCCGAGGAGGCGCCGAGGTTGAGGGCGCCAGCGACGACGAACGCGACGACGACGAGCACGAGCAGCCCGAAGTCCTGGTTGCGGACGCCCTCGTCGAGCGCGAGCTTGGCGAGGTAGGGCGGCGCCAGGGCGGTCAGCGTGGCTGCCCCGAGCGCGCCCAGGGCGAGCGCGGTGCGCGCCTTGTAGGGGGCGGTCAGCCGCGCCAGCGTCGACACGCGGCGGAGGGTGCGCTTCCACGACCAGTCCTCGACCTGCGCGCCCCGCGCCATGGACAGATGGGAGCCGGGCTGCCACACGCGCATCAGGCGGTCGCCTCCACGCGCTCCGCGAACTCGCGCTCGAGCAGGCCGTGCTCGTAGATCTGCCGGTAGACGGCGCTGGTCGTCAGCAGGTCGTCGTGAGTGCCGCGCGCCGCGATCCGGCCGCGGTCGAGGACGACGAGCTCGTCCGCGAGCGCGAGCGTCGACAGCCGGTGAGCGATGATCAGCGTCGTCCGGCCCCGCATCGCCTCGCGGAGGCCCTGCCGGATCTTGGCCTCGGTGGTCGCGTCCACGGAGGCGGTCGCGTCGTCGAGGATCAGGATGCGCGGGTTCATGATCAGCGCCCGCGCGATCGCCAGCCGCTGACGCTGGCCGCCGGAGAGCGTGATCCCGCGCTCGCCGACCATCGTGTCGTACGCCGCCGGCAGCTCTGCGACGAACTCGTGCGCCTGCGCCAGCCGGGCGACCCGCTCGACGTCCTCGTCGGTCGCCCAGGGCGCGCCGAAGGCGATGTTCTCGCGCACGGTGGCCGAGAAGAGGAACGGGTCCTGGGCGACGATCCCGATCTCGCGGCGGAGGGAGGCCAGCTTCACGTCGCGGACGTCGACGCCGTCGACGCTGACCCGGCCGGCGGTGACGTCGTAGAAGCGCGGGACGAGCGACGCGACGGTGGTCTTGCCCGAGCCGGTGTGCCCGATCAGGGCGACTGTGCGGCCAGGCTCGACCTCCAGGTCGATCCCGGCCAGCACCGGCGTCTCCCCGTACGCGAACTCGACGGCCTCGAAGCCGATCCGGCCGGGGCCCGCGGGCAGCTCCGCGGCGTCGGGCTGCTCGAGGATGTCGACCTCCGCGTCGAGCACCTCGAAGATCCGCTCGCCCGACGCGGTCGCGCGCTGCGCCTGGCCGATCCACATGCCGAGCATGCGCAGCGGCATGATCAGCATCGTCACGAACAGGTTGAAGGCGAAGAACTGGCCCACGGTCAGCGTGTCGTTGACGACCATCCAGCCGCCCAGCAGCAGGACCGAGCCCTGGGCGAGCAGCGGCACGAACGCGAGCAGCGGCACGTAGATCGCCCGCTGGCGGTTCGCCTGGACGCTCTGGCCGAAGACCGACTCGGACGCGCGCTCGAACTTCCGCTGCTCCTGCTCCTCGCGCGCGAACGCTTTGACGACGTGGACACCGACGATGTTCTCCTCGGCCACCGTGGCCACGTCGGCCAGCTTCTGCTGGACGTCGCGGAGGATCGGATGCGAGACGTGGCTGTAGCGATAGGCGAGGACGACGAGGAACGGCGTGAACGCGAGCGCGACCAGGGCCAGCCGCCACTCGAGGACGAGCGTCACGACGGTGACCCCGACGATGGTCAGGAGGTTCTGGAAGAAGAAGATCAGGCCGTAGCCGAGGAAGAAGCGCACCGTCTGGAGGTCGACGGTCGCGCGCGACATCAGCTGGCCGGTCTGGTGGCGGTCGTAGAAGCGGAACGAGAGCCGCAGCAGGTGCGCGTACAGCGCGTTGCGCAGGTCGAACTCGACGCCGAGGGCCTGACGGCCGGAGATGAAGCGGCGGCCCATCATCAGCAGGGCCCGTGCGGTGCCGAGCGCGACGATCACGCCGATGAAGATCCAGAGCATCCGCTCGTCGCGGGGATGGATGGCCTCGTCGATGACGTCCTTCGTCACCCAGACGAGCCCGATCGCCGCCAGGCCGGAACCGACCGCGAGCGCGACCGAGACGGCCAGCGACCAGCGGTACGGCCCCAGAAAGCCGAGCAGCCGGACGAACGTCCGGCGGTAGGGAACGCGCTGCTCCTTCATTGGATCGAAATGTATCGATAGGAGTTGGGGATACGCTGTGCGGGGCCATGGGCGGACGGGTCCTGAGCGTCCTCGCGGTCGCGGCGGTCGTCGCGGTCGCCGCGGCGGCGGCCATCGACTCCCTGCGGGCGGACGAACATGCCGTGATCGCGGCGCCCGGTGCACAGGCGGCGCGGGAGCCGCTGGACTGCGTCGACAGCCGGCCGTGTCTGCGCCGCCTCCGGGAGCAGGTCGCCTTCTACCGCGGGTGCGTCGGCAGCTGGAACGACCCGGCGAACAGCGCGAACCAGGCGACCGTAACCGCCGGAGGCTTCGACACGGCGACCCTGTTCCGAACGGCGGGGGAGCGCTGCAGCCTGCACCTCGTTTCGACGGCGAGCGTGCGGGTCCTCGTCGCCCGGCGGGTCGACGGGCGCTGGACGGCGGTCGGAGGCGGCCGGCGCCCGCCTGCGGCCGACGACTTCCGCGACGCGTTCACCGTCGCGATCGGGCCCGACGGGACGCTCGCGCTCCGCCAGAATCCCGGTCGATGAGGCCGCATACCCGCTACGCCCGCAGTGGCGACGCTTACATCGCCTACCAGGTCGTCGGCGAGGGCCCGGTCGACGTGCTGCTCTTGCCGCACTTCTTCCAGCACCTCGAGCTCTGGTGGGAGGACCGCCATCGTGCGAGCTTCACGCGCGCGCTCGCGGAGCTCGCGCGGGTGATCCTCTTCGACAAGCGCGGAACCGGCCTGTCCGACCGCACGTGTGGCGTGCCGCCATTCGACGTTCAGATGGACGACCTCCGTGCGGTCCTCGACGCGGCCGGCTCGGAGCGGTCGGTGCTCTGGGCGGGTGGGGACGCGACTCCCATGATCCTTCTCTTCGCGGCCACCTTCCCGCAGCGGGCGTTCGGTCTCGTCCTCTGGGATCCGTTCCCCACGTACATCCGGACTGCGGACATGCCCTGGCTGATGACGCGCGCCGAGTTCGACGACGCCGTCGCGGGAACGGCGAAGTCGCTGGAAGATCCGAGTGCGACCGGGTTGCGCGACCGGATGCCGACCATCGGCTCAGACGATGACCTGCGGGCGTTCTGGCGCGTCAGCCGCCTTGGCACGAGCCCCGGCGACCATCTCGCGTTCACTCGCGTCCTCGCCGAGACGGACGTGCGACACGTGCTGCCGACGATCCGCGTGCCGACGCTCGTCCTCTCGAATGAGGCGCTCGCCGACCGGCACGCGACTACCCGTTACGTGGCCGAGAGGATTCCCACCGCGCGTCTGGCAATCGTCCCGGGCCGCGACGCGAGCATGTTCGTCGGCGACACGCAGCCGCTGGTCGACGAAGTGCGCGCGTTCCTCGCAGAGGTCCGGGACATGCCGCCCGAGGGGCCGGACCGCGTGCTGGCGACGGTGCTGTTCACGGACATCGTCGGCTCGACGGCGCGGGCGGCGGAGCTCGGAGACGCGGCGTGGCGCGAGCTCCTGCGCGCGCACCACTCGCGGGTCCGCCGCGAGCTGGCGCGATTCCGGGGCCGCGAGCTCGACACTGCGGGGGACGGCTTCTTCGCCACCTTCGACGGGCCGGCGCGCGGAATCCGTTGCGCCTGCGCGGTGCGGGACAGCGTGCGCGAGCTCGGGCTCGAAGTCCGGGCGGGATTGCACGCGGGGGAGTGCGAGCTGCTCGACGAGAAGGTGACGGGGATCGCCGTCAATATCGGCGCGCGCGTCGCCTCGCTCGCGCAGCCGGGCGAGGTGCTGGTCTCCAGCACGGTCAAAGACCTCGTGGCCGGTTCGGGCCTGAGCTTCTCCGATCGCGGCGAGGCGGAGCTGAAGGGCGCTCCCGGCTCCTGGCGGCTATTCGCCGTCGAGCCCGGCGAGCTCTGAGCGGACGAGGTGGGCGGCGCGCTCGAGCAGCTCGCGGTTCGCTCGGGCGTTGAGCCAACCGCTCGCGCCGGAGGGGTGGGGCAGCGGGACGACGGCGGCGCCGTGCCACGCGAGCCGCTGCCCCACGCACTCGTGGAGCCGGTGGATGCCCAGGAGACGGCGCGCGGCGAGGCCGCCGACCGGGACGATCAGGCTCGGCCGCAGGAGGCGGAGCTCCCACTCGCGCCAGAAGGCGCAGAGCGCCTGCTCCTCCGGCGTCGGCAGCCGGTCGCCGCGGCCGCCCGGAACGCGCCCGGGATAGCAGCGCGTGACCGAGGCGCAGTAGAACGTCGCGTAGAACTCGTCCTCGCCGAGCCCGAGCCAACGGCGGAGGGTCTGCCCGGCGCGTCCGCGCCAGGGCCGCCGCTCCTCGCCTTCGACGACCCCCGGCGCCTGCCCGAACATGTACGCCCGCTGGCCCTCGCGGCCCTCGAAGACGGGGAGCGACTCGAGCGGGTGACCGCCCTCGAGGCACGCCCGGCAGGCGCGGTTGTCCCGCTGGAGCGAGCGCAGCGACCGGTACGCCGAGCGGCGCCGGGTCACGAGGCGACGGCGACGAAGTACGTGCCGTGGTGCAGCGTGCGGCCGCCGCCGAGCTCGGCCAGCAGCGTCTCGGGCGTGAACCAGCGTTTGTAGACCTCCCAGCGCGTGCCGTCCGAGAGGACGCGATCCTCCACCTCCTCGCCGGAGCCGGCGGAGTCGACGACGACGAGCTCGCGGGCGACGCGGCGCGCCTCGGCGAGGAACCGCGTGAGCACGGCCGGGTCGAGGTGACCGTAGAAGTGGCCGGTGAAGACGCGGTCGAAGGCGCCGTCCGGGAACGGCAGCGGCTCGAGCGCGTCCGCCTTGACGAGGGTCGCCTCCGGAAGCCGCCCGCGGGCGATCGCCAGCATTCCGTCGCTCTGGTCGAGCCCGACGACCTCGCCGGGCAGCCAGCGCGTCAGGTAGCCGGTGCCGCAGGCGACGTCCAGGGTGCGCGCGGGTGTCAGAGAGCCGAGGGCGCGCTCCAGTGTCGCCAGCTCCTCCACCCAGCCCGGCCGGTCGCGCTCGGCGAAGCCGCCCGCGCCGTCGTACCAGTCGTCGTACTCGGGCGCCCGCGCGTCGTAGTACGCCTTCACGGCTGAAAGAGTACGGCCGTGCAGCTGCCGCTCGAGGCCGTGCCGAACTTCTCGGAGGGGCGTGACCGAGCCACGATCGACGCTCTCGCGGCGGCCCTCTCGGAGCACGCGGACCTGCTCGACGTCCACTCCGACCCCGACCACAACCGCTCGGTCTTCACGCTCGTCGGCGAGGAGAAGCCGCTCGAAGAGGCTCTCGTCGCCGGGGTCGCGTGCGCACGGGAGCGGATCGACCTCCGCCGGCACGAGGGCGCCCATCCGCGGACCGGCGCCGCGGACGTCGTCCCCGTGGTGCCGCTGACGCCCGAGCACATGCGCCGGGCAGTCCGGGTCGCGCGTCTCGTAGGCAAGCGCGTCGCCGCCGAGGTCGGACTCCCCGTGTTCTTCTACGGCGAGGTGGGGGACGGGCGCGGCCCTGCCTTCTTCCGCCGCGGCGGGCCGGCGGAGCTCCAGCGCCGCGTCGAGGCGGGGGAGCTCGAGCCGGACTACGGGCCGCCCTGGCTCGACGAGGCGGCCGGAGCCGTGCTCGTGGGCGCGCGGCGTCCGCTGGTCGCGTTCAACGTCAATCTGCGCGGCGCCGACGTCGAAGTGGCGCGCGAGCTCGCCGCCCTCGTCCGGGAGAGCGGCGGCGGCTACCCCGGCGTCCGCGCGCTCGGGCTGGACCTCCCAAGGGCCGGACGCGTGCAGGTGAGCATGAACGTCGAGGACTACGAGGCCGCCGCGCTCCACGAGCTCGTGGCGCGCATCGAGCGGGAGGCGGCCACCCGAGGCGCCGAGGTCGAGAGTGCCGAGCTGGTCGGCCTGATGCCCGCCGCCGCGGCCGTCGCCGCGGCCGGCGCGATCCTCCGGATCGAGGGGTTCGACGTTTCGCGCGTGGTCGAGCTGCGGCTCCTCGGCCGGTCGTAGACTGGCCGGGATGGCGCAGCAGACCGCGATTCCGCTCACGGGGGACGAGCTCGAGGTCGACCACGTCTGGCAGGTCGCCGTCGCCGGTGCTCGAGCGGAGCTGTCGGACGCGGCTCGGGAGAAGATGCGCGCGGCCCGAGACGTCGTGATCGCGGCAGCGCACGGCGACAGCGAGCACACGTACGGGATCAACACCGGTTTCGGCCGGTTCGTGAGCAAGGCGATCCCGGAGGAGCTCACCCAGGAGCTCCAGCTCCGGCTCCTGCGTTCGCATGCGTGCGGCGTCGGCGAGCCGTATGCGGACGAGATCGTCCGCGCGGCCATGCTCCTCCGCGCGAACGCGCTGGCGAAGGGCTGCTCGGGAGCGCGCGTGGAGACGGTGGAGCTGCTCGTCGAGTGCCTGAACCGAGGCGTCCTCCCGGTAGTCCCGAGCCGCGGCTCGGTCGGCGCGAGCGGCGATCTGGCTCCGCTCGCGCACCTCGCGTTGCCCCTCGTGGGCGAGGGCGAGGCGTGGGTGGAGGGCGAGCGGCTCCCCGGCACGCAGGCGCTGGCCCGCGTCGGGCTCGAGCCGGCCGAGCTCCGCGCCAAGGAGGGCCTCTCGCTCGTCAACGGGACGCAGTTCATGGCCGCCTTCGGGGCGCTCGGCCTCGTCCGCGCACGGCGGCTGGCGCGGGCCGCCGACCTCGCCTGCGCGCTCACGCTCGAGGCGCTCCAGGGCTCGCGGACGAGCTTCCTCCCCGCCATCCACGAGCTGCGGGGCCTCAGGGGGCAGATCGACGCGGCTGCGAACGTCGTTCGACTCCTCGAGGAGTCGGCGATCATCGAGGCGCACCGCTGGTGCGACAAGGTGCAGGACGCCTACTCGATCAGGTGCGCTCCGCAGGTTCACGGCGCCGCCCGCGATCTGCTCGACTACGTCGCCTACACGGTCGGCGCGGAGCTGAATGCCGCCACCGACAACCCGCTCGTCCTCGTCGACGAGGGCCAGCTCGTCTCGAACGGCAACTTCCACGGGCAACCCGTAGCGTTCGCGCTCGACGCCCTGGCGCTGGCCGTGGCCGAGCTGGCGAACATCTCGGAGCGGCGGGTCGAGCGGCTCGTCAACCCCGCGCTCTCGGAGGGCCTGCCCCCGTTCCTGACCCAGGACGGTGGGCTCAACTCCGGGTTCATGATCCCGCAGTACGTGGCCGCCGCGCTCGTCAGCGAGAACAAGGTGCTCGCCCACCCTGCGAGCGTCGACTCCATCCCCACGAGCGCCGGCCAGGAGGATCATGTCTCGATGGGCAACGCGTCCGGCCTCAAGGCCTGGCAGGTGCTGGCGAACTCCGAGCGGGCGCTCGCGATCGAGCTGCTCGCGGGCGCGCAGGGCGTCGAGTTCCTCGCCCCGCTCGAGCCGGGCGTCGGCGTACGTGCGGTGCGCGCGGCCGTCCGGGAGCTCTCTCCGCGCCTCCACGACGACCGGCCGCTCGCCGGGGACATCGAACGCGTGGCGGGGGCGATCCGGGACGGCTCGCTCGTCGCGGCGGTCGAGGCCGAGGTGGGCGAGCTCCGATGAGGGTCGCCGCGGATCTGGACGCGCGCGTGGAGGAGCTCTGCGGCGACCTCTCCGCGATCCGCGCGCCGCGCGGCGCGGGCCTCAACGCGCGTTCCTGGCAGACCGAGGCGCCGCTCCGCATGCTGCTCAACAACCTCGACCCCGACGTGGCCGAGCGGCCGGAGGAGCTCGTGGTGTACGGCGGCTCCGGCAAGGCCGCCCGCGACCACGCGAGCCTGCGCGCGCTCGTGCGCGCCTTGCTGACGCTGGGCGAGGACGAGACGCTGCTCGTCCAGAGCGGCAAGCCGGTCGGCGTCTTCCAGACGCATGCGGGCGCGCCGCGCGTCCTGATCGCCAACTCGCTCCTCGTCCCCCGCTGGGCGACCTGGGAGGAGTTCCGGCGGCTCGACGCGCTTGGCCTGACGATGTTCGGCCAGATGACGGCGGGCAGCTGGATCTACATCGGCACCCAGGGGATCCTTCAGGGGACATACCAGACGTTCGCCGCCGCCGGCGAGCGCCACTTCGGCTCGCCGGACCTCGCCGGCCGCACCATCCTCACCGCCGGGCTCGGCGGGATGGGCGGTGCGCAGCCTCTCGCGGCGACGCTGGCGGGCGCCGCGATCCTCTGCGTCGAGGCCGACCCGCGGCGGATCGAGCGCCGGCTCGAGACGCGCTATCTCGACGAGGCGACGGAGTCGCTGGACGACGCCGTGGCTCGGGTGCGGGAGGCCGCCGCGGAGGGGCGGGCGTTGTCGGTGGGCCTCCTCGCCAACGCCGCCGAGGCGGTCCCGGAGCTGGTCCGCCGTGGCGAGCACTTCGACCTCGTAACCGACCAGACCGCGGCGCACGACCCGCTGAACGGGTACGTGCCCGCCGGGCTGAGCGTGAAGGAGGCCGACGCCCTGCGCTCGTCCGATCCGGACGAGTACCTGTCACGAGCCCGTGCCAGCATCGCAACACATGTGCGCGCGCTCCTTGCGTACGCGGAGCGCGGCAGCTACGTCTTCGACTACGGCAACAACCTCAGAGGGGAGGCGGATGAGGCAGGCGTAGAGAAGGCGTTCTCATACCCGGGCTTCGTCCCGGCCTATATCCGGCGGCTCTTCTGCCGGGGAATTGGCCCGTTCCGGTGGGCGGCGCTGTCGGGAGACCCGGCCGACATCGCCGCGATCGACCAGGCGCTGCGTGAGCTGTTCCCGCACGACGAGCTCCTCCAGCGCTGGCTCGAACTTGCTCCGGAACGAGTGGTCTTCCAAGGCCTACCGGCCCGCATCTGCTGGCTTGGGCTGGGCGACCGCGCGAAGGCCGGCCTGGCGATCAACGAGCTCGTCGCATCGGGGCGGGTCCAGGCGCCCGTCGTGATCGGGCGCGACCATCTCGACTCCGGCTCGGTCGCGTCGCCCTACCGTGAGACGGAGGCGATGCGCGACGGCTCCGACGCGATCGCCGACTGGCCGATCCTGAACGCGCTGCTCAACGTCGCAGCGGGCGCGACGTGGGTCAGCGTCCATCACGGCGGCGGCGTGGGCATCGGCAACTCGATCCACGCCGGCATGGTCGTCCTTGCCGACGGCACCGGCGACGCGGCGGGGCGCCTCGAGCGTGTCCTCACGACCGACCCCGGCACGGGGGTCATGCGCCACCTCGACGCGGGCTACGACGAAGCGCGCCAGGCTGCGGCCGAGCACGGCCTCGAACCGCCGCTGGGCGCGTGACGGCCGGCCGCCGGCTGCTCGTCCGCGACCTCGCGCAGCTCGCCACCCCCGCCGGCGCAGGAGCGCCCCTGCGGGGCCCTTCGCTCGGGAAGGTCGACCTCGTGAAAGACGCCTACGTCCTGATCGAGGCGGGGCGGATCACGGCGGTCGGCCGCATGCGCGACCTGCCCGCCCTCGGCGACGACGTCCAGGAGCTCGACGGCCGGGGCCTCTGCGCGGTCCCGGGCCTCGTCGACTGCCATACGCATCCGGCCTTCGGCGGCGACCGGGTCGAGGAGTTCTCGGTGCGTGCGGCGGGCGCGTCGTACGAGGAGCTCCACGCCGCGGGCGGCGGCATCCTGTCCACGGTCCGCGCCACCCGCGAGGCGGGCGAGGAGGGGATCGCCCGTGCGGTCGAGCGGCACCGGGGCTGGATGCTCCGGCAGGGCACGACGACCTGGGAGGGAAAGTCCGGCTACGGCCTCGACCGGGAGACCGAGCTCGCCTCCCTCCGTGCCGTGGCGGCCGCGGGCGGCGCGCCGACCTGGCTCGGGGCCCATGCGGTCCCGCCCGAGTTCGAGGACGCCGACGCGTACCTCGACTTCGCGCTCGCCGAGGTGCTCCCGGAGGCGGCGCGCATCGCCGAGGCCGCCGACGTCTTCCTCGAGCGGGGCGCCTTCGACGCCGGGCAGGCGCGGCACTACCTCACGGCCTGCCGGGACGCGGGGCTCGCCCTCCGGCTGCACGGCGATCAGTTCACCGAGGCGGGGGCGATCCCGCTGGCACTCGAGCTGGGCGCGCGCTCGGTCGACCACCTCGAGGCCACGGGCTCGGACGGAGCCCGCGCCCTCGCGGCCGCTGACGTGACGGCCGTGCTGCTGCCGGCCAGCGCGCTCTTCCTCAACCGTCCGATGCCGCCCGCCCGGGCGCTCGTCGACGCCGGCGCCGCGATCGCGCTCGCGACCGACTTCAATCCCGGCAGCGCGTTTTGCGAGAGCCTGCCGCTCGTCTGCGGACTGGCCGCCACCCAGCTCGGCCTCGCGCCCGCGGAGGCGCTCGCCGCCTGCACGGTGAACGCCGCCCACGTCCTCGGCCGCGCGGAGGAGGTCGGGCGGACCGCGCCGGGCTATGCGGCCGACATCGTCCTCCTGGACGCCCCGGACTGGCGCTACCTCGCCTACCACCTGGGCGGCGACCTCGTCCACACGGTGCTGGTGCGCGGCGATCCGACCCGGCTACGCTAGGCCCGTGCCGACGAGGAAGCAGCGCCGGAAGCGGCAGAAAGAGCTCCGCCACGAGTGGGAGGAGGTCTACGTCGACGCCGAGGGCCGCGAGCTCGAGCCCGAGGAGGTCGAGGAGATCGCGCCGGCCTCCCCGAGGCCCGACGCGCGGCGGGGGAAGCCGGCCGCCAAGGCCGGGCAGCGGCAGCCGTCCCGTCGGACCCGTGACATCCAGCCGCCCTCCTGGCGACGGGTCCTCAAGCGGACCGCGATCTTCGCGCCGCTGATGTACGTCTTCCTCTACCTCGTCAGCCGCAACGACGGGCTGACGCCGAGTCAGCTCATCGTCCAAACGGTGGTGCTGATGCTCCTCTTCCTGCCGTTCAGCTACCTGATGGACACGTTCACCTACCGCCTGTGGAAGAAGAGGCAGGCGAAGCTGAACGGTTAGGGACCTGATGTGGAACTCGCGTGCTCGCGGGGATGGCTCAGACCGAGCCGGGCGAGCCGGCGCCGCCTCTGAGCCACCAGCCGGCGCGCGGGAGTTTCACGACAAGCGTCTAGCTCGGGCCGCCCCCGCCGCGGTAGTGCCCCTCGCCCGGCCAGGGCGAGAGGATCAGGAGGAGCCGCGCTCCCTCCGGGCTCGAGATCACTCGCCGCTCGTTTGGCTCGAAGAAGGCGAGCGTGCCGGGTCCGGCGTCGAGCGCTTCGTCGCCGGAGCCGAGTCGCGCGCGGCCCTCGAGGACGACGACGAACGCGTGCTCCTTGACCTGGTGCTCGCCCAGCTGCTGGCCTGGGCCGAGCCGGATCATGACGGCGCGGCCCTCCTCGTCGGAGTGCAGGACGACGGGATCGCGGGTGCCCTCCGGAGCCTCGATCTCGCTGAGGTTCCAGCTCCGCATCGATCAGGATCGTACTAGGCTCAGGAGCCCGATGGACCTCGTCGTCGACCGCTACGAGCTGGGCTCGATCGGCACCAACTGCTACGTCGTCCGGGCCAGCCGCGGCGCCGAGGAGTGCGTGGTCGTCGACCCGGGAGCCGACGCCGCGCAGCTCCGGCTGGAGCTCGCCCGCCTGGGGACGCGCTGCGCGGCGATCCTCGTCACCCACACGCACTGGGACCACATCGGCGGCGTCGCCGACCTCGCCGAGGCCACTGGCGCGCCCGTGCACGTCTCCGAGGTCGAGTCGACCGTGCTCGAGCGCCCAGACGACTTCTACGCAGCGCTGGGCATCCGGATCCGGCGGCACGCGCCCGACGTCAGGCTCGACGGCGACGAGACGCTCGACCTCGCCGGCATCTCCTTCGAGACCCTGCGCATCCCCGGGCACTCTCCGGGCCATCTCGCCTTCCACGCGGAGGGCGCGCTCTTCTCGGGCGACCTCCTCTTCGCCGGCGGCGTCGGCCGCGTCGACCTCCCCGGCGGCGACTGGGCGACGCTGCTCGCCTCGATCCGCGCGCTCGCAGACCGATTCCCGGAGGACACGATCGTCCATTCGGGACACGGGCCGCCGACGACGCTCGGGGACGAGCTCGCCCGGAATCCGTTCCTGCTCGAGCTGCGCGCCCCCCAGTGACCCAGAAGTTCGAGGCGCCGCGCGGCACCCACGACATCCTTCCCTTCGAGCAGCCGCGCCGGCGCTGGGTGACGGGGGAGATGGAGCTGGTCTGCGCGCTCTACGGCTTCCGGCGGATCGACACGCCGAGCGTCGAGGACACGGACCTGATCATCCGCACGTCCGGCGCGGGCTCGGACGTCGTCCAGAAGGAGACGTACACCTTCGAGGACCGGGGCGGACGCTCGCTGACGCTCCGGCCGGAGGCGACGGCGCCGATCTGCCGGGCGTACGTCGAGCACGGCCTCCACCGAGAGGCTCAGCCGCAGAAGCTCTACACGATCGGGCCGATGTGGCGCTACGAGCGGCCGCAGAAGGGCCGTTACCGCGAGCACTGGCAGCTCTCGGTGGAGGCGCTCGGCTCGGACGACCCGGCCCTCGACGCTGAGCTGATCCAGCTCTACACGGAGCTGCTGCGACGGCTCGGCGTGACCGGCTACGAGCTCAGGCTGAACTCGATCGGCGACCCGGTCTGCCGCCCGGAGTACGTCGAGCGGCTCTCCGCCTGGCTCGACGCGAACGACCACCGGTTGGACGAAGAGGCTCGCGCCAAGCGAGCGACCTCGCCGCTCCGCGTCTTCGACGCCAAGAGCGAGCGGGTGCAAGAGGCCCTCCGCGATGCGCCGATGATCGGCGAGTCCCTCTGCGAGGCCTGCCGCGAGCACTTCGCGCGCGTCCGCGAGTACCTCGACGCGTTCGGGATCGCCTACGTGCTCACTCCGACGCTCGTGCGCGGCCTCGACTACTACACGCGCACGACGTTCGAGTTCTCCGAGGGGGGCACGGACATCGCCGGCGGCGGCCGCTACGACGGGCTGGTCGAGGAGATCGGCGGGCCGCCGACGCCCGGCATCGGCTTCGGGGCAGGGGTCGAGCGCCTGCTGCTCTCGGTCGCAGACGCAGAGGTCCCGGAGCCGGCCATCGACGTCTTCTTCGCCTTCGACGGCGACGTCTCCCGCGCCGAGGCGCTCGCGATCATGGCCGAGCTCAGGCGCCTCGGCATCTCCGCCGACACGGACTACGCGGGACGGTCGCTGAAGGGACAGCTCACCCAGGCCGGCCGGTTCAACGCGGGGACGATCGTCGTCGTGGACGGGGACGGAGCGCGCATCCGCGACAAGCGCGTTGCCCTGGAAGACCTCGTCGCTAGGCTCGCGCGACGATGAGCTGGCGGGACGCGCTCTGCGGGGAGATCCGCGCCGACGACGTCGGCCGAACGATCACGGTCGCTGGCTGGGCCGACACGCGGCGGGACCACGGCGGCCTCGTGTTCGTCGACCTGCGCGACCATACCGGCATCCTGCAGCTCGTGGTCAATCCGGAGCTCGCCGCCGAAGCGGCCGCGACGGCGCACGACGTCCGCAACGAGTTCGTGCTCCAGGCGCGCGGCGAGGTCGTCCGGCGCGCCGAGGCGAACGTCAACCCGAGCCTGCCGACCGGCGAGGTCGAGCTCCAGGTCCAGGAGCTGGCCGTTCTCTCCCGCTCGGAGCCGCTGCCCTTCCAGCTCGACGACGAGAACGTCGACGAGACCCTGCGCCTCCGCTACCGCTGGCTCGACCTCCGCCGGGAGCGGATGCAGCGCAACCTGAGGCTCTCGGGGGCGGCCGTCTCCGCGATCCGCCGCAAGATGGAGGAGCTCGGCTTCGTCGACATCTGGACGCCGAGCCTCGGCAAGGGCACCCCCGAGGGCGCGCGCGACTTCCTCGTGCCCGTCCGGCTCCAGCCCGGCAAGTTCTTCGCGCTGGCGCAGTCGCCGCAGGTCTACAAGCAGCTGAGCGTGATCGGCGGGTTCGACCGCTACTACCAGATCGCGACCTGCTGGCGGGACGAGGACCTCCGCGCCGAGCGGCAGTTCGAGTTCCGGCAGCTCGACGTCGAGATCGCGTTCGCCGAGCGCGAGGCCGTGCTGGACGTGCTCGAGCAGGCGGTCGTCGCCGCGTTCGAGGCGGTCGGCCGCACCCCGCCCGAACGTCCCTTCCCTCGGATCACGTGGCAGGAGGCGATGGCGCGCTACGGCTCCGACCGGCCCGACCTGCGCTACGGGCTCGAGCTCCAGGACGGGACGGAGGTCACGCGCGGCTCCGACTTCGGCGTCTTCGCGGGCGCCGAGCGCGTGCGCTTCCTGACCGTGCCCCAGGCGTTCTCGCGCACCGAGCTCGAGCGCCTCGAGCAGGTGGCCAAGGAGTGGGGCGCCGAGGGCCTCGCGTACCTCGTCCACGACGAGGAGGGGGAGGTACGCTCGCCGATCGCGAAGTTCCTCTCGGAGGACGAGCTCGCCGCCTTCCGCGCCGAGCCGTCCTCCACGGTCCTGTTCGCGGCGGACACCGAGCAGACGGTGGCGCGCGTGCTCGGCGGCCTGCGAGCGCACCTCGGTCGCGAGCTCGAGCTCGCTGACACGACGCGGGACGAGCTGCTCTGGGTGGTCGACTTCCCGCTCTTCGAGTGGAGCGAGGAGGACGGCCGGTGGACGTTCTCGCATCACATGTTCACCGGCATCGTCCCCGGGCACGAGGAGCTGATCGAGTCCGATCCCGGCGCGGCGCTCAGCCAGGCCTACGACCTCGTCTGGAACGGATGGGAGCTCGGCTCGGGCTCGATCAGGATCCACGACCGCGACGTCCAGTCGCGGGTCTTCGCGGCGCTGGGCCTGAGCGAGGAGGAGGCCCGGAGCAAGTTCGGTTACCTGCTCGAGGCGCTGCGCATGGGCGCGCCTCCCCACGGGGGCTTCGCGATGGGGATCGAGCGCTTCGTCGCGCTGCTCGCCGGCGAGCCCAACATCCGCGAGATCGTCCCGTTCCCCAAGGTCTCGAGCGGCTCCGACCCGCTCACGGGCGCCCCCACGCCGATGCCCGAGGACGTGCTGCGGGAGCTCGGCGTCCAGGCGATCGTGCAGCCCGACTGAGATGCCGCGGGGCGGACGACTCGGGCCGCGCTTCGGCCTCGAGGCCGGGTTCCTGATCGGCGTGGCGGTGGTGCTGGGGCTCCTGGAGGTCTCCTGGCCGGTCGTCTTCGCCGCGATGGCGGTCGCCTGGGTCCTCGTCGCCGCCGTCGAGGTCGCGCTCGCCCGGGCGCAGACCGCAGGAGCGGGCGACGCCGGTCCAGGGCACCCCGACGAGGAGGAGCGCGACCCGTTTCGCGACGCCTTCCGGCCGCCGGGATGAACCTGCCCCTCGCGCAGCGGGAGATCGCGCTCGCGGCCGTCGCGCTGCTGGCCGTCGTGCTCGCAGTTGGGCTCACGCGAGGCGGGCGGGACGGCGAGGCCTCGGCACCCGCGCGGGCCGCGGCGACGGGCGAGTGGTACCGGGCCCGTGCCGGGACGTACGCCTTCCCGCCCGGGTCCGAGCAGACGGCCTGCGGCCTCCCCGCCGGCCCTGGGACGCTCGGCCTCGCACATCCCGTGCTGCCCTGCGGCGCGAAGATCGTCTTCCGTTTCGAGGACCAGGAGATCCTCACGCAGGTCGTCGACCGCGGAGCGGGGCTGCCCGGGCGCGAGTTCGACCTCACGCCGGGGCTTGCCGAGCGCATCGGGTTGAGCGGGATCCAGCCGATCCAGTGGCGGTTCGCCTCGCCGCCCGAGGAGAGCGGCTAGAGTGAGCGAGCCCGACCCCGTGCGCGGCTTCGCGCGACAAAGTGGAACCAACATCCGCTGAGAGGGAGCCCGGGTCCGGCCGAGGCGAACCCGAACGCCGGCAGGGCACCCACCTGGCTCGCCAGGTTCTCACGGGCGCGAGGACGACGGCGGGGTTAACCGGCGGAAAGTGCGTCGCACTTTCCGCCGGTCGGGCTTGAGCCACGGAGGAGCTGGCGGCTCCGGCGCGCGGCCTTCCAGTGGGTTCTGGCGCACCCCCGAGGCTCGCTGCCCTCCGCGCGTTGCCCTGCGGCCCAGGCGCTCCGGGCACGGACACCGCCGCTGCGCACACGCGCCTCGTGACGGGCGCGCCTGCGCGGCTGCGCCGCTTCGATCTCGCGCGTCCGAGTGGAATCGACCACGGCTAGGCTGGCTCGGTGATCGAGCTGGCCGGAGACTCCTCGCGCGACGGCGAGATCGCGCTCGTCCGTCTCCGGGTGGACGGCGACCGGATCGTCGATGCGGACGCGCCCGGGCTCGCGCGCGACCTGCGCGGGCTGACCCTGCTCGAGGCCGCGGCCGTCCCCGGCGAGCTGCTCCCGGCCGACGCGCTCGCGAACGCGATCGGGCCGGTCTTCGCCGCGGAGCGGCACCCCGAGCGCGTGGCCGTGGCGATGAGCGGGGGCGTGGACAGCGCCGTCGCCCTGCTCGAGGCCGGCCCCCACGCGATCGGCGTCACCCTCCGGCTCTGGCTCGATCCGCACGGACCGGACGCCGAGCGCGCCTGCTGCTCGCCCGAGGCGGTGCTCGCCGCGCGCGAAACCTGCCACGCGCTCGGCCTCCCGCACGTCACGCTCGACCTGCGCGAGGCCTTCCGCCGGGCGATTGTCGACCCGTTCGTCCAGGCGTACGCCCGCGGGGAGACGCCGAACCCGTGCAGCCGCTGCAACGGCAGCTTCCGCTTCGCCGAGCTGCTCGCCTTCACCCGCCGGGCAGGCGCGGTGCGGCTCGCGACGGGCCACTATGCCGCCGCACGCCTCCACCGGGGCCGGTTGCTGCTGGCCCGCGCCGCGGACGAGGGGAAGGACCAGAGCTACATGCTCGCCCGGCTCGACCCGCGGTTGCTCGACCGCATCTGGTTCCCCCTCGGCGACCGCACGAAGGCCGAGACACGCGCCGCCGCCGCCGCGGCCGGGCTCGCGGCGGCCGAGCGCCGCGAGAGCCAGGAGGCGTGCTTCCTCGCCGGCGACGACTACCGTGACTTCCTCGCCCGCCACGGGCTGCCGGCGGCCGCGGGGCGGATCGTCGACGAGTCCGGGCGCGACCTCGGCCGCCACGACGGCCACTGGCGCTTCACGCCCGGCCAGCGCCGCGGCCTGGGCGTCGTGTCGCCCGAGCCGCTGTACGCGCTCCGGACCGTGCCCTCCTCGAACACCGTCGTCGTCGGCCGGCGCGACTCGCTGGCCGTGACGTCGATCGTCGCCCGAGGGCGGCTCTACGTGCCGGCGAGCCGCATCCAGGCGAAGCTCCGCTACCGCTCGCCGGCCGTGGGCGCGACCGTCGCGGAGACGGCGAGCGGCTTCCGGCTCGAGCTCGACGAGCCCGCGTACGGAGTCGCGAAGGGCCAGGCGGCGGTGCTCTACGAGGGCGATGCGGTCGTCGGCGCCGGGCTGATCCGTAAGATCAGCCCGTGACCGTGCTCGCAGCCACGGCCGGCGACGTCGCGCAGATCGCGCTGGCCGTGTTCCTCTTCGCAGTCGGGCTGAGCCTCGCCTACGCGTTCGTCCGCCTGGGCGGAACCCTCGGCCGCCTCTCCGCGTTGATCAAGGGAGCGCAACGAGAGCTCCTGCCGGTGATCAGCAAGGTCGGAGGGACGGTCGATCGGGTGAACGGCCAGATGGACAAAGTCGACCTGATGACGGACAGCGCCGTCGACGCCGTCGAGAGCGTCGACACGGCCGTCCGCGCCGTCAGCCTCGCGATCACGAGGCCCGTCCAGAAGGTCTCCGGGCTCGCGGCCGGGGTCGCCCACGGGGTCTCGGACCTCAAGGCGCACCGCGACCCGCGCGCCGCGCTCAGGGCCGCGAAGGACGCCGCGGCCCGCCGGGAGGCCGAGCTCGCCGAGGAGCTGCGAGACGCGGGCACCCAGTGACGGGCGACGAGGTCACGCTCACGCTGCCGGGCGGGCGCGAGTTCTACCGGATCGTGCACCTGGTGCTCGGCGGCCTCGCGATCCGCCTCGACCTGACCTACGAGCAGCTCGAGGATCTCCAGCTCGCACTCGACAGCGTCCTGTCCGAGGCGTCGGCCGACGGCGACGTGACCGTCTCCGTCAGCGTCGAGGGCCGCTCGATCCGCACCGCGGTCGGCCCGTTCCGGAGCGGCCGCCTGCGCGCCGCCGTCGAGTCGGCCGACGAGGAGCAGCTCAACCTGCGGCGGCTGCTGGAGACGGTCGTCGACCGCGTCTCGGTGGACGAGCGCGACGGAGGCGAGTGGATCGAGCTGACCAAGAGCCTGGAGCCCGGAGGCGCGTCGTGAGCGAGCGCTCGGCCAACGACAAGGCACTGCTGCGACGCTACCACCGGGACGGGGACCTCCAGGCGCGCGAGGAGCTGATCGAGCAGTACATGTCCCTCGTCCGCTCGCTGGCTCGCCGCTACTCGTACCGCGGCGAGCAGCTCGAGGACCTCGTCCAGATCGGCGCCATCGGCCTGATCAAGGCGATCGACCGCTTCGACCTCGAGCGCGGCGTCGAGCTCACGACCTACGCCACGCCGAACATCATCGGCGAGATCAAACGGCACTTCCGGGACAAGGGGTGGTCGGTGCGCGTGCCCCGCGGCCTCCAGGAGCTCAACGTCCGGCTGTCCCGCCTGATCGAGCGGCTCACCGTCGAGCTCGGCCGCTCCCCGAAGATCGCCGAGCTCGCCGAGGCCGCCGGCGTCACGGAGGAGGAAGTGCTGGAGGCCCTGGAGTCGAGCCGCGCCTACAGCTCGCTGTCACTCTCCGGCGGGGGTGGCGACGACGACGACGACCTCGACCCGCTCGAGTCGATCGGCACCGAGGAGCACATGTACGAGGTCTCCGAGGACCGCGCGGTGCTCGAGCC
>JACVRU010000114.1 GCA_014534295.1 Thermoleophilia bacterium
GCGGCGGGCTACGTGACGGGCCTCAGCGCAGTCCGCATCGGGCTGGCCGCGCTCCACCTGGGAGCCGGGCGGAGAACGAAGGACGACGAGATCGATCATGCCGTCGGGATCGTCTGCCGTGCGAAGCGCGGCGACCGCGTCGGGGCCGGCGACGTGCTCGCCGAGGTCCACGCGGGCGGGGACGTCCCGGTGGACGAGGTGCTCGCCGCCTACGAGCTCGGGGACGAGCCCCCGCGGCCGCGCCCGATCGTGCTCGAGACGCTTGCCTGAGCTGCCCGAGGTCGAGACCATCCGTGGGGCGCTCGAGCCGCTGCTCGTCGGCCGCCGGATCGAGCGGGCCGAGATTGCGGACGAGCGACTGACGCGGCCCGAGCCCCCCGAGGCCGTGGCCCAGGCTCTTGCCGGCGAGCGCGTCGAGGCGCTGGAGCGGCGCGGGAAGTACCTCCTCTTCCGGCTCGGGAGCGGCCGCGTGCTGCTCGTGCACCTGCGGATGACTGGCTCGTTTCGCTCCGCGGACGATCTCCACCGCCGCGCGGTGCTCGAGCTCGACGACGGGACGAGCGTGACCTACCGGGACGTCCGCCGCTTCGGCACCTGGCTGCTCCTCGACGCCGAGGACGTGGAGCCGTACCTCGCGGCCCGGCTCGGCGAGGAGCCGCTCGAGCGGCGCTTCACGCTCGACCGCCTGGCGGGCCGCCGGGCGCCGGTCAAGGCGGCGATCCTCGACCAGCGCACGGTGGCGGGCCTCGGGAACATCTACGCCGACGAGGCGCTCTGGCGCGCCCGCGTCCATCCGCTCAGACCTGCGGGATCGCTGGACGACGACGAGCTGAGGCGGCTGCGGCGCGGCATCCGCGACGCGCTCCGCGCCGGGATCGCGCGACAGGGCTCGACGCTCAGCGACTACGCGGCCCCCGACGGCTCGCCGGGAAGGATGCAGCGGGAGTTCCGGGTCTACGGCCGCGCGGGCGAGCCCTGCGACCGCTGCGGCACGCCGATCGCGAAGACAAGGGTCGGCGGGCGCGGCACCTGGTTCTGCCCCGGCTGCCAGCGGTAGGCTTTCGCCCATGGACGATCCGCGCGAGGTGCTGAGGCGGCAGGAGCGCGCCCTCAACGCCCACGACGTCGACGCGCTCGCCGACTGCTTCCACGAGAACCTTCTCAGCGAGAACTTCGTCCACCCGTCGCAGACGTTCACGGGACGCGACCAGGTCAAGCGCAACTGGGCGCAGATGATCGGGGACGTGCCCGACCTCCGAGCGCAGCTGCTCGGGACGGCGACCGACGGCGACACGGTCTGGGGCGAGTGGCGGATCTACGGGACCCGCCGGGACGGCGAGCTGCTCGACCTGCGCGGGGTCGTCATCTCCAAGGTCGAGGACGGGCGTGTCCGCTCCAGCCGCCGCTACCTGGCGCCGCTCGATCCCGGGCTCGAGACCGTCGACGACTTCTTCCGCAGGATGGTCGAGCCGCGCTAGACGGCGAGCTTCGCCTCGAGCTCCCCGGTCTTCTCCAGCCGCCAGAGCTCGGTGTAGCCCCCGATCGGCTCGCCGTCGATGAAGATCTGCGGCACCGTCCAGCCGCCGGTCAGATCGTGCAGCCTGACGCGGAAGTCGGGGACCTCGTCGAGCAGCACCTCCTCGTAGTCGACTCGCTTCGCCTCGAGCAGCGCCTTCGCGCGCACGCAGTACCCGCACCAGCGGGTCGAGTAGAGGAGGATCCGCGCCACAGCAGGGGAAACGGTACCCGGGACGTCCCGATTCCACCCGCGCCCACTCGTACACTTGAGCCATGGCCCGCCCGACCAAGACGCAGGCGGTCGTGCTGCGGTCGCTGCGCTTCGGCGAGGCCGACCGAGTGCTCCACCTGTACGCGCTCGACCGGGGCCGAATCGGCGCGATCGCGAAGGGCGTCCGCAAGACGAAGTCGCGCTTCGGGGCGCGCCTCGAGCCGCTCTCGCACGTGGAGCTCGTGCTCCACCGCGGCAGCGGCGAGCTGCACACCGTCACCGGCGTCGAGCTCGTTCGCTCGCACCACGAGACGCGGGAGGATCCGTACCGGCTCGGCGTCGCGCTCGTCGGTGCCGAGGCGATGCTGCGGCTGTTCGGGGAGCCGGAGGCGAACGCGCGGGCGTTCGAGGCGCTGACCCGCTTCCTGGACCTGACGGACGGGCTGGCGACGCGCGGTGGGCGCCGCCCCGCGCACGACCCGCTCGCGATCTCGTTCCAGCTGAAGCTCCTCTGGCTCTCCGGCTACCTCCCGCACCTCGAGAGCTGCGCGGACTGCGGCGAGACGGCGGGCCTGGTCGGCTACTCGCCCCAGGCCGGCGGCGCCGTCTGCCGGTCGTGCGCGAACGGGGCGCGGCGGCTGGGGCAAGCGACCTTCGCGGCGGTGGAGGGGCTGCTGCGCCGCCCGCTCTCCGAGGCGGGTGACGTCGGCGTGGGCGAGCGGGAGGCGCGCGAGGCGCTCGGCCTCGTCACGGCGTCGTACGAGTTCCACGGCGGCTTCCGCCTGCGGACGCTCTCTCAACGGGGTCAGACCCCGTGACGGAGGTGTGACGGCCTACCGTGTCCGAAGGAGACACTCAGGCGCCCATACAGCGCGTTCTCCGTAAATACCGCCGCACATACGTCACAGTTTGGTGCGTGTTTCGTGACGGGGGTCTGACCCCGTCACCAATGTTGTCGGCCGGCTAGCCGTCCTCACGGATGTCCTCGGCGACCTTGTCCTTGAACGGCTTCAGCCGCTCGAACAGCTCATCGGCGTTCACGAGCTCCTCGCCCTCGACGAGCAACGGGGCCGCCTCGACCGCCGTCTTCCACGCCACCTCGTGCACCTCCTGGCCCGCGTCGTCGTCGCCGTTGCCGCCCCCGAGCGGCTCGATGCGGTCGAGGTAGATGTTCCGAAAACCGTTCCGCTGCTGCTCGTGGAACTCGATCCGCGCGCGCCCGCCCTCGGCCTCGAGCGCGGAACGGGCGATCGCCTCCCTGAAGGTCGTGTACTCGTTGCCCTCCGCGTCACGCATGACGTAGCGAACGTTGCCCGACTTCGTCTTGAACGCCTCCACCTTCTCGACCTGCACCTCGCGCTCCACGCGGCGGGGGATTCCCTGCTCAGACCCGCTTAATCATCGACCCGCTCCACGAGTGGAGACCGTTCGAGCCACGCTCGGACGCGCCGATGCTCCTCGCCCGTCGCGTCGTCGGCAAGCTGGATCTCGAGCACGAGGGGGTCGTTCTGCGTCACCGAGACGACGGCGACCTGGTCGAGCGCGCGGTATGCCAGATCAGTCGTCTGCGGCTCGGGCGTGCCCGCCCGGACGTGGGCGACGAGATCGGGTTCGTCCTCCAGGATCAGCGCGATCACGGGCGTCAGCGCGAGCAACACCAAGACGAGGCCGAGGATTCCGTACGCGCCGATCCGCGCGACCCGCAGCGCCCTCGGAGACTCCAGCCCCGCCCCGGCCGCCAGCCCCGCCGCTCCGCCCGCCATCCAGGCGAGCAGGACCGGGAACCCGAAGGCGAAGAAGTATCCGCCCAGCAGGAGCGCGACCACGACCGTCCAGAGCAGGCCGGCCAGGGCGCCCAGGGCGGATGCGACGGTCGCCGCGAGGCGCGGGTGAGTAAGCCGGCGTCCCGCTACGCCGGCCACGATCCCGAGGAAGAAGCCGAACGGGACGCTCCAGAAGAAGAAAGCGCCCAGGTCGTCGCCGCCCCAGCCCGTGATGACCGTGAGCACGATCGCCGCGAGCAAGGAGGCGGAGATCGTCGCGGCGAAGGCAAGCAACGCGTTCGCCCCGCGCTCCATGCCGGGTGGATTCCCGGCTCAGCCGGGGGTCAACCTCTCAACGAGGTACCTGAGCGCGATCGGGTAGCGCCACGTGATGCCGCCGTGCTTGCCGTCGAAGAGCTCGAAGCGGACTTCCGTGACACCGATCCGCTCCAGCTCGCGGCGGAAGGCCTCGGCGCCGAGGTCGAGATAGAACTCGTCCGACGTGCCGGCGTCCACGTAGATCGCGCGCATGCCTCGCAGCGCGTCCGCGTGCCGCTCGACCATCCGGACCGGGTCCCACTCGAGCCAGCGCTCCCACACCTCCGGCACGAGCCGCCCGGTGGAGTCGAACGGCAGCTCGCCCTCCGAGTACGCCATCGCCATGCCCCAGGTGTTGACGAGGACGTGGTCGCCGGGCTTCGAGACGAGCGGCCGCGAGCGGAAGTCCTCCCAGAACCGCTCGAACGAGCCCTCGTAGCGGTCGCGGAGCAGGCGGGCGGTCTCCGGGAAGTCCTTCGCGTAGCAGGCCTCGAAGAGCGCGTCGCCGGCGTGCGTCGCAAGCCCGCCGAACAGGTCGGGGCGCAGCATCGCCGTCACCATCGCCCCGTAGCCGCCCGAGGACTTTCCCTGGATCCCGCGGTGCGCCGGCTCCGCGAGCGTCCGGTAGCGCTCGTCGACCCACGGAACGAGCTCCTCGCAGAGGTACGTATGGTAGCGGCCGATCGCGGGCGCGTCGAGGAACTGCGAGCCGCCGAGCGACGTCCACGCGTCGACCCAGACCACGACGCACGGCGGCGCCTCCCCCGAGGCGAAGAGCTCGTCCGCCAACTCGGGGTACGTCTGCGCCCCGAACGGCGCCCGGTTCCGCCACATGTCCAGCTGGCCGGTGTAGCCCTGGATCACGTAGACCGCGGGATACCGCCGCTCCCCGTCGGCCTCGTAGCCGGGTGGGACGTACACCCACAGGGGACGCTCGTGCGGATCCCCGAGCGGATTGTCGCGCAGGGCCTGCGAGTCCAAGACGTGCTCGTCGAACCGCCCGGCCGGCGGGTACGCCCACGGCGCGGTCACGGCAGCCGGTCGTCGAGCCAGGCGCGGACGCCGCCCATCGACAGCCGCTCCTGCGCGAGCGAGTCGCGGTCGCGGACGGTCACGGTCTCGTCGGCGAGCGTCTGCTCGTCGACGGTGAACGCGAACGGCGTGCCGATCTCGTCCTGCCGCCGGTATCGCCGGCCGATCGCGCCACCGTCGTCGTACTCGACCAGGTGCTCGCCGCGCAGCTCCTCGTAGAGCGCGCGCGCGCGGCCGACCTGCTCGGCGTCCTTCGCGATCAGCGGCAGGATCGCGGCCTTCACGGGCGCGACCGCCGGGTGCAGCCGCAGCACCGTCCGCCCGCGGCCGGCGACCTCCTCCTCGTGGTAGGCGTCCGCGAGCAGGGCCACGAAGATGCGCTCGATCGAGACGGCCGGCTCGATCACATGCGGCGTGTATCGCTCCCCGCCCTCGCCGACGAACTCGAGCCTCGTCCCGGAGTGTTCCGTGTGTTGCGCGAGGTCGAAGTCACCCCGGTTCGCGATCCCCTCGAGCTCGCCCCAGCCGATCGGGTACTCGTACTCGATGTCGCTGGTCGCCGAGGAGTAGTGCGACCGCTCCTCGGCCGAGTGCTCGCGGATGCGAAGCTTCTCCCGCCGTAGCCCGTACGCGAGATACCAGTCGAAGCGGGCCTGCACCCAGTGCTCGAACCACCGCTCCGCGTCCGCCGGCGGCACGAAGAACTCCATCTCCATCTGCTCGAATTCGAGCACCCGGAAGAGGAAGTTGCCGGGCGTGATCTCGTTGCGGAAGGACTTGCCGACCTGCGCGATCCCGAAGGGGGGCTTGCGCCGGGCGATCTGGAGCACGTTCTTGAAGTTGACGAAGATCCCCTGCGCCGTCTCCGGGCGGAGGTA
>JACVRU010000048.1 GCA_014534295.1 Thermoleophilia bacterium
CTGCTGGATGAGCCACCGCGACAGCGTGGTGCGCGCGCCCGACGGCTTCATCGTCACGGCGGCCACCGACACCACGCCGGTCGCGGCGATGGAAGACGCCGCGCGCGGGCTCTTCGCCGTCCAGTTCCATCCCGAGGTGGTGCACACGCCCGGTGGGACCGACATGCTCGGCCGCTTCCTCGACGCGTGCGACGCGCCGCGCACGTGGACCGCGCTCCGCTTCATCGAGGAGACCGTCGAGCGCATCCGCGCGGAGGTCGGCGACGAGCCGGTCCTGTGCGCGATCACGGGCGGCGTCGACTCGGCGGTGGCGGAGCTGCTCGTCCACCGCGCGGTCGGCGACCAGCAGACGTGCGTCTTCGTCGACCACGGGCTGCTTCGCGCCGGCGAGCCGGAACAGGTCGGGTCCGCGTTCGAGGATCACTTCCACGTGCCGCTCGTCCACGTCGACGCGGCCGACCGCTTCCTCGCCCGGCTGGCGGGCGTCGACGACCCCGAGCGCAAGCGCAAGGCGATCGGCGAGGAGTTCATCCGCATCTTCGAGGCCGAGGCGCGCGCGCTCGGCGACGTGCCGTACCTGGTGCAGGGCACGCTCTACTCCGACGTGATCGAGGCGGGCGGCACCGAGGGCGTCGCCGCGAAGATCAAGTCGCACCACAACGTCGGCGGCCTGCCCGAGGACATGCGGATGGAGCTCGTCGAGCCGCTGCGGCTGCTGTTCAAGGACGAGGTGCGGCGCGTCGGCGAAGAGCTCGGGCTGCCCGACCCGATGGTCTGGCGGCACCCGTTCCCAGGGCCGGGCCTCGCGATCCGGATCATCGGCGACGTCACGCAGGAGCGACTCGACGTCCTCCGCGCGGCGGACGCGATCCTGCTCGAGGAGGTGCGCCGCGCCGGGCTCTACCGGGAGCTGTGGCAGTGCTTCGCGGTGCTGCCGGCGATCCGCTCGGTCGGCGTGCAGGGCGACGAGCGAACGTACGGCTACCCGGTCGTGATCCGCGCGGTGAGCTCGGAGGACGCGATGACGGCGGACTGGGCCCGGCTGCCCTACGACCTGCTCGAGACGATCTCGAGCAGGATCGTCAACGAGATCCCCGAGGTGAATCGAGTCGTGCTCGACGTCACCTCGAAGCCGCCCGCGACGATCGAGTGGGAGTAGCCGCGCCCGCGAGCTTGTAGCCCACTCGAGGCGGTGCTTTACTGCCTGTTGCCCATGGTTGGGGTCGCTGCGCAGGTCGAGGCTCAGCCGGACGCGCCGCTCGCCTCGCGAAAGGCGGCGACCTTCCTCGACGTGTCCCTCGCCGGGAACCTCTTCCTCGCCCCATGGATCGCGTTCGACATCGCGTCGGGGGCCACCGGCGAGGACTGGTACTGGATCAGTTACATCCTCGCGTACTTCTTCGTGATCACGATTCCCGTGCTACTGATGTTTGCCTGGTTCGTCACCTTTCTCGCGCTCTACGTACCGGCCAGGCTCTCCGGGGGCCGGTCGCTCGGCAAGGCGATCTTCGGCCTGGCAACCGTCGCCGCTGACGGGGGGCCTGCGCGAGGTTGGCAGCTGCGACGCCGCGAGGCTCGACGGGCGTGGCGAATCGCGCTTGTGTTCCCGGCATTGCGCGACCTGGGTCGTGCTGATCGTGTGGAGCACCGGCGGGCAATGTACGAAGCGGCTAGCCAGACGAGGGTTGTGCCAGCCCCGCGATCGGTTTCAACGATCGCGCGGGCGGCGGCGGGAGCGGTCATGGCGTTTGCAATCGCGAGCAGCCTGGGCTTCGGGCTCGGGGTGTGGGCGTCGTGAGGCGCGTCAGGTAGAGCAGCCGGTCGCGACGGCGAGCGCCTCGCACGCGGTAGCCATCGACGACCTGCCTGCGCGTCCGAGGCGCCGGATCAGACGGCGCCTGGCGAGCAGGAACGTGTTGTCGAAGTTCGCCACCGACTCGTGGGCGAGCCCTGCCTCGGGGCCGAGGACGACCTCGGTTGCGAGCCCGCGCCTCCGCGTCGTGATCGGAGCGCAGATTACGGAGTGGAGGAGACGCCCCATCGGATCGCGGGACAGGACGAGTACGGGCCGCCTGTTGTCCCCCGGCACCTCGGCGAACCACACCTCGCCGCGGCGAGGCGCGGGATCAGCCGCTCTCGCCATACAGGCTGTCGTAGTCGACGTCACCGTCGCCGAGATCCAGCTCGACCGGTAGGTCCGTGACGTCGAGCTCGTCGGCCTCGAGCGGCTCCCGTGCGTAGGCTGCGACGTCCCGGCGCAACTGCTCCGAGTGGATCAGCCGCTCGAGGGCGACGTCGACGGTCTGCGAGAGGCTGCTGAGGGCGAGCAGCGACTTCGCGCGCTCGAGCTTCTCGCGGTCGACCGTCAGTGTCGCCTTCTCGCGTGCCATACGGCGAATACTACCTGATGGACGTATGCTTGGAAGTACAGCTACGAGCCGCCGCGGGTCGCCCCGGCGAGCCAGCCGGCGCGCAGCTCGCGCGCCCGCCGGTCGAGCTCGGCGAGCATCTCGTGCAACTCGTCCGCGTGGGCCCTCAGCTCGCGCACGCGCTGAAGCTCCGCCGCGATCTCGGTCAGCGACATCCCGGGGTCGAGGCCGGCCAGCCGCTCCTCGCGGCGCGCGAGCTCGCCGCGCATGATCCGCTCGACGGCGGCCCCCTCCTCCGCGAGGCGGCGCAGGTCGGGCTCGATCGGCACACGCCCCCTGGCGAGGACGTCCCGGAGCCGCCCCTTCAGCTCGTCGTCCAGATATCCCCCCACGCTGAGAAGATGGTAAGCGCTGTGAAGCGCCGGCGCCCGTGGCTCATCCCGCTCTGGACGGTCCTGACCGCGGGGCTCTACTGGTTCTACTGGCACTGGGCGGTCAACCGCGAGCTGCGGGACGCGTTCGTCATGCCGGTGGGGCCGTTCCTCTCCCTGCTCGCGATCACGGTCGGCTGGGTGCTCGTCTTCCCGCCCTTCCTCGCCTGGTGGCGGCTGCTCGGGCGGATCGACGAAGCGCAACGCCGGCGCGGGGTCGAGCGCCGGATCGTCAAGCCGGTGGGCTTTCTCCTCTTCCTCACCCTGCTGCTCGGGCCGGTCTACGCGCAGGCGGAGCTGAACCGCGCCCGATGATGGGCCGCCGCCGCGCGGCCCTCGACGCGATCGCGGACACCTTCGTTCCCGGCTGCGTCGAGCGCGGCGTCACCGAGGCGTTCGTCAGGCTGTTCGTCACCCGCCTCTCCGCCGGGGAGCGCCGGCGGCTCGACGCGCTGCTCGCCCTCTTCGCAGCGCGCGGCTTCCACCGGCTCCCGCGCGCTCGCCGGGAGCGCGTCCTGCTGGCCTGGGGCGACAGCCGGGTCGCGGTGCGCCGGACGGCCTTCGAGGGGCTACGGCGAGGGCTGCTCGTGCTCTCCTGGTCGCTGCCCGGGGCGCCCTGGGACGAGCTCGGCTATCCCGGCCCGCTCGGGGTCGACCCGGACGCGCCCGCGAAGCCGCTGGCGCCGATTGCCGCGGCGGGCGAGCTCCGGCTCGACTGCGAGGTCTGCGTGATCGGGTCGGGCGCGGGCGGCGGGACGGCGGCAGCCGTGCTCGCCAGCGCCGGCCTCGACGTCGTCGTCCTCGAGGCGGGCGGCTACTTCGGCCCGCCCGACTTCGACGGAGCCGAGCTCGCCGGCCTCCAGCGGCTCTATCTCGACGGCGGTGGGACGGCGACCGACGACCAGGGCGTGGGCATCCTCGCCGGCGCCTGCCTGGGCGGCGGAACGGTCGTCAACTACACGACGTCCTTCCGGCTCCCCGACGCCGTGCGCTCGGAGTGGGGCGGGCCCTTCACGTCGGAGGTCTTCTCGCGCAGCCTCGACGCCGTCTGCGCCCGGCTCGGCGTCAACACGGATCACAACCGTCTGTCGACGCGGGAGGCGAAGGTGGTGCTCGGGCTCGAGCGGCTCGGTTGGCACGTGGGCCGCATGCCGCGGGACGTCGTCGGCTGCGACCAGGGGCGCGTCTGCGGCTACTGCGGCTACGGCTGCCGCCTCGGGGCGAAGCAGTCCGCCGACCGCACCTGGCTCGTCGACGCCGCCGCGCACGGCGCCCGCATCGTCGTGGGCGCGCGCGTCGAGCGGATCTTCCCGGGCCCGGTCGTCGAGGCCGGAGCAGTCACCGTCCGCGCGCAGAAGGTGGTCGTAGCGTGCGGGGCGATCCATACGCCCGCGCTGCTCCGGCGCTCCGGGCTCGGGAACCGCTGGGTCGGCCGCAACCTGCACCTCCATCCGGTCGCAGGCGCGCTCGGCTTCTTCGACGAGGAGATCAGGCCCTGGGAGGGAACGCTCCAGGCGATCCATTCGGACGAGTTCGCCGATCTCGACGGTGGCCACGGCTTCCGCTACGAGACGACGGCCGCGCACCCGAGCCTCGCCGCCGCCTTCCTTCCCTGGCGGGGCTCCGGCGAGCACGAGGAGCTGATGCGCGGTCTGAGGAACGCCGTGCCGCTGGGCGTGCTCCTGCGCGACCGGGACGCGGGCGAGGTCCGCGGCGGCCGGCCCGTCGTCCGCTACCGCCTCTCGGCCTACGACGCGGCGCACCTCGAGCGCGGGCTGGAAGGTGCCGTGGAGGTGCTCCGAGCCGCCGGCGCGCGTCGCGTGGTCACCTCGCGCGGCCCCCGCGCGCCGATCGTCCACTCCTTCCATCAGCTGGGCACCGCGCGCATGGGCGGATCGCCGGAGCTGTCCGCCTGCGACTGGGAGGGGGCCCTCTGGGACGCGCCGGATGTCGTGGTCTGCGACGGTTCGACCTTCCCGACCGCTTCCGGCGTGAACCCGATGGTGACCATCTCCGCCGTCGCGCACATGAACGCCCTCGCGCTCGCCGCGCGGGTCTAGGCGATGCGGAAGCCGGTGAGGCCCTCCGGCTGCTCGTCGAAGGTCTCGACGCGGTCGACCCGGGCGCCGCGCGGCCCCTCGCGGGCGAAGGCGGTCAGGCGCTCGACCGCGTCCTCCGATCCCTCGAAGGCGGCCTCGACCGTCCCGTCCGGGTTGTTCCGCACCCAGCCGGCGACGCCGTGGCGCTCCGCCAGGCGGCGAGTAGTGTCCCGGAAGAAGACCCCCTGGACGTAACCGTGGACGACGACGCGACGCCGCACCTCCGTAGTTTCGTGGACACCCTCGCCCGGGCGCGGATCGGCGGGACGTTCAACCAGTACGCGGCGGCGCCGCACCTCCGGGAGCGGCTGCAGGCCTACCTCGAGCTGCGGCGGCAGGCGCCGATCCTCCTCGTGGGCGAGGCCGCGGGGTACCGGGGCGCGCGGGTGAGCGGCCTCCCGTTCACGTCGGAGCGCCAGGTGTCCGGCTCGGGGCCGGCCGAGGCGAGCGCCACGATCGTGCGCTGCGCGCTGCTGGAGCTCGGCCTCGGGGAGCAGGTTCTGCTGTGGAACGTCGTCCCGACCCATCCGGGGACGGCGCGTTCGAACCGGCGGCCGACCCGTCCCGAGGTGGCAGGCGGCCTGCCCTTCCTGGAGGCGCTGGCGCAGGGACGGCGCGTGGTTGCGGTGGGACGGGTGGCCGAGGCGGCGACCGGCGCGCCCTACGTACGGCACCCCTCCCGCGGCGGCGCTTCGCGGTTCCGCGCCGGGCTGCTTGAATCGCTCGGATGACGGACTTCCCCGTCCGGAGGAACACGGTCCTGCTCGCGGCCGCGATGGCGGTCAACTCCGCCACGCTCCAGCTCGTGGCCGCGGTCTCCGCGATCACGTTCGTGCTGGTCACCGGCGAGTCGCGCCTGCTCGGGCTGGGGCCGGCGCTCTTCCTCGTCTCGGCCGCGCTGACGTCGCTACCGGCGGGCCGGCTCATGGACCGGGTGGGGCGGGTGCCCGTGCTCGTCGGCGGCTTCGCGCTCGGCAGCGTGGGCGCGGCGCTGACTGCCCTCGGGGCCTGGCAGGAGTCGACGCTGGCCGTGATCCCCGGCTTCATCCTGATCGGCGCGGCCGGCGCCACCGGCCAGCTCGCCCGGACGGCCGCGGGCGACATGTACCCGCCTGCCCGGCGTGCCCGCGGGATCGCCTACGTGATGTTCGGCGCGGTCTTCGGAGCGATCCTCGGCCCCGCGGTCTTCAGTCCGATCTTCCGCGGCCGCGACCTCGAAGCCGCCGCACTCGCCGTCCCCTGGCTCGCGGGCGCCGGGATGATGGTCGTCGCGCTCGCGGTTGTCGTCAACGTGCGGCCGGACCCGAAGCAGATCGCCGAGGCGCTCGAGGGCGGCTCGCGCGACCCGGCGTCGCCGCCGCAGGAGGCCGCGCCGCTCCGGGTGCTGCTCCGCCGACCGGGCGTCGCGCCGGCGATGCTGGCCGGGATCGTCAGCTTCGCGGTCATGGTCGCGATCATGAACCTGACCGGGTACGTCGTCGTCGAGCACCGCCACCATGCGCAGCACCTCGTCTTCCCGATCATCGGCGCCCACGTGCTCGGGATGTTCCTGCTCATGCCGGCCGTCGGCTGGGTCGTCGACCGGGTCGGTCGGCCGCCTACGCTCGCCGGCGGGCTGGCGCTGATCGCAGCCTCGACGGCCGGGATCGTCTGGTGGGAGGCCGTTGTCCCGACCGCGATCCTCCTCTTCGGCCTCGGCCTCGGTTGGAACTTCTCGTTCGTCGCAGCGACCACGGCGCTCGCCGACTGCGCGGCGCCGCACGAGCGCGGCAAGCTGCTCGGCTTCAACGACCAGCTGGCCAGCGTCGCCGGCGCGACCTTCGTGCTGCTCGGCGGCTACGTGCTCGACGAGGTGGGCGTGAATGCGCTCGCGCTCGCGGCGTCCCTCGTCGCCCTGGTGCCGATCGCCTTCATCTTCCTGCTCGGCCGGGCGCCGGCTCGCCCCGCAGCGCCCGTCGGCGAAGCATAGAGTCCTCCCGTCATCGAACTGAGGGGGTTCCAGGTGACGATGGCCCGCCGCGCTCCTGCTTGCCGCGGGAGCGCTGGCGCTGTCGGCCGTCCCGGCCGCGGCGCACCATCCTGACGACGAGGTCGACGGAAACCACCAGCACGGTGGCTCCGGTGGTGATCTGCCGGCCTCGAGCCACTTCCGCGTCGTCTCGTACGGCCCGAGCGGGATGGAGGAGGTCGGCCACTTCATCGACGAAGGTGGCAATCACTTCTGGGGCGTGCAGCTGACGTCGACCCGGCGCGGCCAGGATCTGGTCCTCGCCAGCGACCGCGACTCCGGCCTGTACGTCTTCCGGTACACGGGACCGCGGCGGTAGCCGCAGCGCCAGGAGGGGAGCCGGACCGGCCGGCTCCCCTCCTGCTACCATCCCGCCCCGGCGGACGTCTCGGTCCGCCGTGCTTCGTATGCAGAAGACCTGGAACGCAAAGCCCGGCGAGGTCCAGCAACGCTGGTTCCTCGTGGACGCCGAGGGGCGCACCCTGGGCCGTCTCGCCACGCAGATCGCCGACACGATCCGCGGTAAGGCCAAGCCCGAGTACACGCCCCACGTCGACACCGGCGACTTCGTCGTCGTCGTCAACGCAGAGAAGATCGCCGTCACCGGCAAGAAGCTCGACGAGAAGATCTACTACCGGCACTCCGGCTACCCGGGCGGGCTCAAGCAGCGCACCCTCCGCGAGCAGCTCGAGCGGCGGCCCACCGAGGTGCTCCGCGCTGCCGTGAAGGGGATGCTGCCGCGGAACAAGCTGGCCCGCCGTCAGCTGCTGAAGCTGAAGATCTACGCGGGGCCGGAGCACCCGCACGAGGCGCAGCGGCCCGAGCCGCTGCAGCTGGAGGAGTGATGGCAGAGCTCGCTCAGTACCGCGGCACCGGCAAGCGGAAGACGTCGATCGCGCGCGTGATCCTCCGGCCCGGCGACGGAGGCACGTGGATCAACGGCCGCACGATCGACGAGTACTTCCCGCGGCCGACGCACCGCTCGACGGTGCTGGCGCCCTTCAAGGTCGCCGGCCTGGAGGCCCGCTACGACCTGCGCGTGCGCGTCGCCGGTGGCGGCCCGTCCGGTCAGGCCGGCGCGATCCGCCACGGCATCGCCCGCGCGCTCGTCGAGGCCGACCCGGAGCTGCGCGTGCCGCTGAAGCGTGCCGGCTTCCTGACGCGCGACGCACGAATGGTCGAGCGGAAGAAGGCCGGGCTGCACAAGGCCCGCAAGGCGCCGCAGTTCAGCAAGCGGTAGAGCTCCGCTCTACCGGTTCGGTGGCTGCTTGTCGCTGGAACGGGAGCTGCTCGGCCTCCCGCGGAGTGAACCGCGCTTCGGCCGCGAAGCTGCATCGCTCCGACGTCCGATCTCCCCCGTCCGGACTGCCTCCGGCGCGCAGGCGCCGAACGGCCGTCGGCTAGAGTCGGCCGCCTTGTGGAGAGGCGCTACTTCGGCACGGACGGCGTCCGCGGCGTCGTCGGCGAGAGCCTGACCGTCGACCTCGTCGAACGGCTCGGGAGGGCGGCCACGCTGTGGTCGGGCCGCGGCCGCGTCTTCGTCGGACGGGACACGCGGGAGTCGGGCCCCGAGCTCGAGGAGGCGTTCGCGCGCGGCATCGTCGCCGCCGGGGGCAACGCCGTGCTGGCGGGGGTACTGCCCACGCCTGCGGTCGCCCTGCTCGCCCTCGACCTCGGGGTCGTGATCTCCGCCTCGCACAACCCGCCCGAGTACAACGGCGTCAAGCTCTTCGACCGCGAGGGCCGGAAGCTGAGCGATGACGCGGAGCTCGAGATCGAGGCGCTGCTCGACGGAGTTAGTGGCTCAGAGCCACAAGGTTCGATCGACCGCGTCGAGATCGCGCGCGACAGCTACGTCGACCACGTGCTCGACCGCTTCGGCTCCGATCTCTCGGGACTACGGATCGGCGTCGACTGCGCAAACGGCGCTTACTCAGGCCTCGCGCCCGACGCCTTCCGCCGGCTCGGCGCCGAGGTGGTCGCGATCGCCGACGAGGGCGACGGCGCCCGGATCAACGTCGGCAGCGGCGCAACGGATTTAGTGGCTCTGAGCCACAAAGTCCGAGCGGAGGGCCTCGACCTGGGCGTCGCCTTCGACGGCGACGGCGACCGGATGCTTGCCGTGGACGAGCATGGGCAGGCCGTCGAGGGCGACCAGATCCTCGCGGTGCTGGCTCTCCATCTCGACGTCGACCTCGTCGCGGTCACGGTGATGGCGAACCTCGGGCTCCACCGGCTGCTGGAGGGGCACGGCATCCGCGTCGTCACGACCGACGTCGGCGACCGCTACGTGCTCGAGGCCCTCCACCGGGAGGGAGGCCTGCTCGGCGGTGAGGAGTCCGGCCACCTGATCTACCTCGACGGCCACGTCACCGGTGACGGGCTCGTTGCCGCGCTGCTCCTCTGCCGAGCGTTGGAGGGGCGACCCCTCTCGGAGGCGGCGGCCGTGCTCGAGAAGCTCCCGCAGGCCCGCGTCAACGTGCCCGTCCGAGACAGGCGGATCCCGTCCGCGCTCCGCGCCGAGATCGACGCGCTCGCGGGCCACAGCGCCCGCGTCCTCGTGCGGCCCTCGGGCACGGAGCCGGTCGTCCGCGTGCTCGCCGAGGCCGACACGGAGGCGGCCGCGGAGCGGCTCTCTGGTAAGATCGCGGCTCTCGTGCGACGAGAGCTCGGCTGACCGTCCGACGCAGGGCGGCCCTCCCAGCCGAGCTTTGCTCGTTCAAGGGGGGAACCAGGGATGTGCGGGATCATCGGATACGTCGGCTCGAGACCCTGCAAGGACCTTCTCCTGGGGGGGCTCAAGCGGCTCGAGTACCGGGGTTACGACTCCGCCGGGATCGCCCTCCTCGAGGACGACGGACTGCACTACGTGCGCGCGGTCGGCAACCTGGAGAACCTCCGGCGGGCGGCCGGCGCGAACGGCTCACGCGTCACGCACGGACTCGGCCACACGCGCTGGGCCACCCACGGCGCCGTCACGGACGAGAACGCGCACCCCCTCACCGGCTGCTCGGAGCGTGAGCTCGCGGTCGTGCTGAACGGGATCGTCGAGAACTACCGCGAGCTGAAGGAGTCGCTGCTCGCCGACGGACACACCTTCGGCTCGGAAACGGACGCGGAGGTCGTGATCCACCTGGTCGAGCGCCACTACGAGGGCGACCTCGCCGCGGCTGTGCGCGCCGCCTACGCCGAGCTCGAGGGCCACTTCTCGTTCGTCGTCATCCACCGCGACCATCCCGACCTGCTCGTCGGAGCACGCTGCCAGACGCCGCTCGTGGTCGGCGTCGGCGAGGGCGAGACCTTCCTCGCCTCCTCGATCGCGGCCTTCCTGCCCGAGACGCGGCGCGTCCAGTTCATCGACGACGGCGACGTCGTCTCGATCACGCCCGAGGGCGCGACCTTCCAGCAGGAGGACGGCGGCAGGGCGGAGCCGGACGTCGTCGACGTCGACTGGGACGAGGAGAGCGCGGAGAAGGGCGGCTACGAGACCTTCATGCTCAAGGAGATCTACGAGCAGGCCGAGTCGGTGCGCGAGACGATCGGCGACCGCGTGCGCCATGGGCAGCTGGTGCTCGACGCGCTCGGGATGACCGACGAGCAGCTCCGGAACCTCCGCCGGATCGTCGTCGTCGCCTGCGGCACCGCCTACCACGCCGGCGTCGTCGGGCGCTACATCCTGGAGGAGTGGGCCAGGCTCCCGGTCGAGCCGGACATCGCGAGCGAGTGGATCTACCGGAGGCCGGTGCTCTCGAAGGACACGCTGGTGATCGGCATCTCGCAGTCCGGCGAGACGCGCGACACGGTCAACGCGGTCAAGCTCGCGCGCGAGCTCGGCGCGCGCACGCTCGGGATCACGAACCTGATGGGGACGCAGCTCACCCGCGAGGCCGAGAGCGTCCTCTACACCCGCTGCGGCATGGAGGTCGGCGTCGCCGCCTCGAAGACCTTCACCGCCCAGGTCGCTCTTCTCTCGCTGATCGCGCTCAAGCTCGCGCAAGTGCGGAAGACGCTCCCTCCGGCGGAGATCGAGTTCACCCTGAACCAGCTCTACGAGCTGCCGCGGAAGATCGACGAGTTCCTCGACGCCGACCATCCGATCGAGGAGATCGCGGAGCGGTTCCACGAGAAGCCGTTCTTCCTCTACCTCGGCCGCCACATCGGCCTGCCGGTCGCGCTCGAGGGCGCGCTGAAGCTGAAGGAGATCTCGTACATCCCGACCGAGGCGTACTCGGCGGGCGAGATGAAGCACGGCCCGATCGCGCTGCTCGACGAGGACACGCCGGTCGTCGTCGTCGCGACGAACATCCACGTCTACGACAAGCTCGTCTCGAACATCCAGGAGACCCGGGCGCGCGGCGCGCACGTGATCGCGATCGCGACCGACGGCAACGAGGACATCCAGCACCACGCCGACGA
>JACVRU010000101.1 GCA_014534295.1 Thermoleophilia bacterium
GGCGGGGGGGGGCCGCCCCCCCCCCGCGGCTGCGCGCCCGCCCCGCCCCCGGGGGGGCCCCCGCCCGCGGCCCCCCCGCCGGCGTCTGGACCGGGCCACTAGCCTGCCCGCCTATGAGCGGCTACGACGCGATCGCGCGCGTCTACGACCCGTGGTCGGTCGGCGTCACTGAGGACGTGCAGTACTACGTCGAGCTCGCGGTCGAGGCCGGCGGGCCCGTCGTGGAGCTCGGCGTCGGCACCGGCCGGATCGCGGTCCCGACGGCCGTAGCCGGCGTGGAGGTGATCGGGGTCGACTCGTCGGCGGGGATGCTCGAGGTCTGCCGGGAGCGGGCGGAGCTCGCCGGCGTCGCGGAGCTGGTCGACCTGCGCCTCGGCGACCTGCGCGAGCCGCCGGTGGCGGAGCGCGTCCGGCTCGTCACGTCCCCGTTCCGCTCCTTCCTCCACCTCGAGGACGACGAGGCCCGGCTCGTGGCCCTGCGGGCGGCCCAGGACCTCCTCGTCCCGGGGGGCCGGTTCGCGTTCGACGTGTTCGAGCCGTCGCGCGATGACATCGAGGAGACGCACGGCCGCTGGCTCGAGCGGGAGGCCGGGATCTTCGAACGCGCCGACTGGGACGCGACCGGTCGCCGGCTGACGCTCTCCGTCCGCGGCGAGCAGGGCGAGACGACGATGACGCTCGCCTGGATCTCGCCCGGCGAGTGGCGGGCGCTGCTCGAGCGAGCCGGCTTCGCCGTGGAGGGTTGTTTCGGCTGGTTCGACAGGAGATCCTACGCGGGCGGCGAAGACACCGTCTGGCTCGCCCGGAATCCCCCATGGAGTGGCTGATCGTCATCGTCTCGCTGGCCGCAGTCGGCCTGATCGGGTTGCTCCTCGTCGTCCTCTACAACCGGCTCGTGCGGCTGCGGAACCGGGCCGAGAACGCCTGGGCCCAGGTGGACGTGCAGCTGCGTCGGCGCTACGACCTGATCCCGAACATCGTCGAGACCGTGAAGGGCTACGCCTCCCACGAGCGCGCCACCTTCGAGGAGGTGACGGCGGCGCGGACGCGCGCGCAGCAGGCGTCGACGGTCGAGGAGCAGGCGCAGGCGGAGAACGCCCTGACGGCCGCGATCGGCCGGCTGTTCGCCGTCGCCGAGGCCTACCCGGAGTTGCGGGCGACCGAGAACTTCCAGCAGCTCCAGGCGCAGCTCGAGGAGACGGAGCAGAAGATCGCGGTCGCCAGGCAGATCTACAACGACACCGTCCTCGCCTACGACACGGCGCTGGAGACGGTGCCGACGAACGTCGTCGCGTCGATGTTCGGATTCGAGCCGCGCGCGTACTTCGAGCTCGAGGAGCCGGCCGCCCGGGAGGCGCCACGCGTGTCCTTCTCCTAGCGGCGCTCGCGACGCTCGCCGTCGCGGGCCCGGCGCACGCGAAGTCCTTCACGCTCCCCGCGGCCGAGGTCGCCGTCGTTCTCGAGCGCGACGGCTCGGTCTCCGTGACCGAGCGCATCACGTACGACTTCGCCGGCGACTTCAGCGGGGCGTACCGGGACATCCCGCTGGGGGCCGGCGAGTCGGTCGACGCGCTCTCGGTGGAGGAGGACGGCGCCGCCTTCACCCCCGGCGGCTGCACGGAGCTCGGCTGCACCTCGCCACCCGGAATGTTCGGCGTCGAGCGGACGGGCGACCGCGTCCGCGTCGTCTGGCACTACCGGGCGAGCTTCGAGCAGCGCACGTTCGTGGTCTCGTACCGGTTCACCGGGGTCGCGACCGCGTACGACGACGTCGTCGACGTCTTCCTCCAGGTCTGGGGCGACCAGTGGGAGCAGAGCCTCGGCCGACTGACCGTGCGCGTGCGCGGGCCGGGGCCGCCCCTGCGGTCGTGGGCACATCCGGCCTACGTCCGCGGGACCGTGAGGACCCAGGCCGACACGGTGGTCGTCGTCGAGGCGGTCGAGGTCCCGCCGGGGCAGTTCGTCGAGGCGCGGGTGCTCTTCCCCCGGCTCGCGCTCGTGTCGACTCAGGGCGCGCGGGTCGAGACCGGCGACGCGCTGGAGCGGATCGAGGCCGAGGAGCTCGAGGACGCCGAGCGGACGGAGCGGGACCGCGACCGGGTGCGCTCCGTGCTCGACCACCCGCTGCGCTCGCTGCTGCTCCTGCTCGGATTGGGCCTGCTCCCCGGCCTCGCGGCCGCGACGGGGGTCTGGGCCGCCTACGGGCGCGAGCGCTCGACGGGTTACGATCAGCAGTACGAGCACGAGCCGCCGGGCGACCTCGCCCCCGCGCTCGTCGCTCCCCTGCTCGGCCAGCGGACGTCCGCGGGTGCGCCGGAGTTCACGGCCACCCTCTTCGACCTCGTCCGCCGCGGCCGCTACCGGGCCGAGCCGCGGACGACGGAGCGAAGCACGTGGGCCGGGCTCCGAAGCGAGCAGATCTCGGATCTCGAGCTGTCCGCGGGGGAGGAGGTGCCCGAGACGCCCTGGGAGCGGCAGGTGACGGAGGTCGTGGACGACGCGCTCGGCGGCGCTCCCGGCCTCCTCTCCGAGCTCTCCGAGTCGATCGCCGAGCGGCGGACGACGAACGCGAAGCGGTTCCGGGAGTTCCAGCAGGAGGTGGCGTCGGAGATCGGACGCCGGGGATGGTTCGAGAACCGCGGCCGCTGGCTCCTCGGGGCCGGGGCGGCGTCGCTCCTGGCCGTCGGCGCGCTCCTGTTCTTCCTCGGGGTGGACGGCGCGGCGCCCGGGGAGCTCCGCTGGGGCACGCTCGTGCGCGTGGGCCTCGGCGTGGCGCTCGGGCTGAACGGGATCGTCCTCGGCGCGGCGGCACTGCGCACGCCCGTCGGCCGGCGCAGGGCGCGGGCGGCGCAGGCGGACGCGGAGCGGTGGACCGCCTTCCGCCGCTTCCTGGCCGACTTCCCGCGCCTGGAGGAGGCGCCGCCGGCCTCGCTCGAGCTCTGGGAGCGGTATCTCGTCTACGGGATCGCCTTCGGCCTCGCCGAGCGGGTCCTGCGCGCGGCGCAGCTGCACATGCCGGCGGAGCTGCACGACCAGAGCGCGATCTACTGGATCGACTCCGGCGGGAGCCTCGGCTCGGGCCCCACGTCCTTCGGGATCGCCGACCTCGTGTCCTCGCTCGGCTCCTCGCTGGCGCCGCCCGCGTCCAGCGGCGGCGGCGGGGGCGGGTTTTCGGGCGCCGGCGGCGGAGGCGGAGGCGGCGGGGGCGGCGGCGCGTGGTGACCTCGTGGCTCTGCGCCCCAGGCCTCTCCAGCCGACGGTCTTTCAGCGGCGGCTCAGCTCGTAGAGGACGATCGTGCCCGCCATCGCGACGTTCAGCGACTCCGCGTCGCCGGGGGTCGGGATCGTCGCTCTCTCCCCGCCCGCGAGGTCGGCGAGGCCCGCGCGCTCGGCTCCGAGGACGAGGACGAGCGGCGGAGTGAGATCGAGCTTGTCCAGCGGCCGGCCCGTGTGGGCGTCGAGCGCCACGCGGCGGCCCGGTGCCCTGTCGAAGCGGCCGATCGGGACGCGGAAGACCGCCCCCGCGGAGGCCCGCAAGGCGCGCGGCCCGGTCGGATCGGCGCACCCGGCGGAGAGCGCGAGGCTCGCACCGAACGCGTCGGCCGCCCGCAGCAGCGTGCCCACGTTGCCGGGGTCGGCCACACGCCAGAGCGCGACCACGACGTCGCGGTAGCCGTCCGGCAGGGAGTCCCGGCGGAAGACGGAGACGACGCGCGGCGGGTGCCCGAGCGTCGACAGCTCGGCGAGCAGCCGGGGCTCGACGTCCTCACCCGCGATCAAGACGTCCACCGGCTCGATCCCCGCCGCTCGCCCGGCCTCGAGCAGGTCGCCCCCTTCGCAGGCGAAGAGCCCCTCGCGCTCGCGGCGGCGCCGGGAGGAGAGCAGCCCCCGGATCAGCCGCAGCCTCGGGTTCTGGGCCGACGTGATCACAGCTCGTAGTCGAGCCAGGTGCCGTGGTAGTCCGCGTGGCCGACGAACTCCCGTCGGCCCCCCGGACGGTAGATGCGCATGCCCCATGCGCGGGGCACGCCGCGCGGGCGGCCGGAGGCGACGAAGACCAGGTCGCGTTCGGCCGTGTCGATCGTCTCGCGGATGCGCTCGCGCGCGTCCTCCGCCAGGTACTCGAAGAGCGACGTCTGGAAGACGAGGACGATGCCGTCGCCGGGCAGGCCGGCGAGCACGTTCGGGAGCTCCTCGGCCGCGTCTGCGCGCACGAGCGGCGGCGGCTCGGCCCGCAGCGCCTCGAGCGCCCGGTCGAGCCGCGCGAGCCGCTCTTGCTGCCCGACCCAGACGAACGCACGCAGCAGCCGCGCGCCTTCCTCGGAAGCGGCGTCGACGGGCGCCCGGTCGATCCCGACGCGGGAGCGCACGCGCGGCCGCTCCGCGAGCGGCCCGGCCGGCAACCGCCCCCGCTCCTCGCCGCCGAGCTCGAGCGGGGCGTCCTCCGGTCCCCAAGAGCCTGCCTCGTAGCGGTAGCGGTATCGGTCCCAGAGCAGGTTCAGCCCCGCGCTCGCCCCCAGCTCGACGACGTGGAGGTCGGCGGAGCCGACCGCGTGCAGGAAGAGCGGCAGCAGCACCCACGACCGCTGGACCTCGTTGGTCTGCACCGGCTGCTCGGCGACGAACCGCCGCAGGAACTCGCCGTGCTCATCGAGCGCCGCGTCGACGTCGTCCCAGCTCGCCTCCCCGCCGAGGACGAGGTAGTTCAAGCCGCCGAGGATCTGGAGCGGGACGCGCCCCTCCCAGCCGTCCGCGAGCGCTCCGACGCGCGGGTCGCCGGCGAAGCGGCGACAGAGCTCGGCGTAGAGCTGCGAGCGGCCTTCGCAATGGCCCGCCTGCCACAGGAACGCCTCGCGCTGCTCGTCCTGCGGCTCGCCGCCGCGACCGACATGGCGGGCGCGGCCCACTACGCCCGCCGTTAGGAGCTGAGGCCGATCGAGGTCGTCATGGCTTCGGCGGAGCCGAAGCCGGACTTCGATCGGCGAGGAGCGCGGCCTTGGCCTGCTCGGCGAGCTCGCCGAACGCGTCCGGGTCGCTGACGGCGAGGTCGGCCAGCACCTTGCGGTCGAGCTCGATCTCGGCCCGCTTGAGCCCGGAGACGAACTGGTTGTAGGAGAGCTCGTGCGCGCGCGCCGCCGCGTTGATCCGCGTGATCCAGAGCCGCCGGAACGTCCGCTTCTTCGCCTTCCGGTCGCGGTAGGCGTAGACGAGCGAGCGCTCGACCTGCTCCTTCGCGGCCTTGTACGTCGTCGACTTGAGGCCCCAGTAGCCGCTGGCACGGTCGAGGACCTTGCGGCGCTTCTTCCGCGCGTGGACTGAGCGCTTCACCCGCGGCATCGCTACTTCCTCCCCAGCTGGGCGCGGACCTGGCGGTCCTGCGCGCTGTCGACCGGTGCGCTACCCGCCAGCCTGCGCTTGCGCTTCTGCGACTTCTTCCCGAGGTTGTGGCTCAGCATCCCCCGCCGGCGCAGCAGCTTCCCCGTCGCGGTCAGCTTGAACCGCTTCCTCGCTCCGCTCGATGTCTTGGTCTTCGGCATCCGTCTTCACTCCTGCGTTCTTGGTCGGGCCCAGCACCATCACCATGTTCCGTCCGTCCTGGAGCGGCGGCGACTCGATCTGGCCGATCTCCTTGACGTCCTCGGCGAGCCGGAGGAGGAGGTCCCGCCCCCGCTCCGGGTGCTGCTGCTCGCGCCCCCGGAACATGATCGTGACCTTGACCTTCGCCCGCTGGTTGAGGAAGCGGACGACGTGGCCCTTCTTCGTCTCGTAGTCGTGAACGCCGATCTTCGGCCTGAGCTTGATCTCCTTGACGTGGACCTGCGACTGGTGCTTGCGAGCAGCCTTCGCCTTCTGCTCCTGCTCGTACTTGTACTTCCCGTAGTCCATGACCCGCGCCACCGGCGGATCGGCCTGGGCGGCCACGAGCACGAGGTCGAGGTTCTTCCCGTACGCGTACTCCCGCGCCTCGTCCGTGACCTTGATCCCGAGCTGCGAGCCGTCCTCGTCGATCAATCGCACACGCTGCGCCCCGATCGACTCGTTGATGGGATCCTGCTTGACCGGACGGACGGGCTCGAATCGCCGACCGCGGGGCCTCAAAGGCGCGTCACCAAGCTACTCGCTTCCTCCTTGTACAACGACAGAACCGCTGCAGGCAGCGGCCCGAAATCCTCGTCTTCCGACTCGGTTGAACCCCCGCGGGACGCGTCTGCCCGGAGGGTGAGGAACGGGTCCGCTCCTGCTTTCAGGCAGTCAGCTTAGCAAGGTCGCGGACGAAGTCCGCGAGCCCGATCTGATACTGCTCGCCGCCCCGGTCCCTGACGGACAGGCGCTCCGTTGACTCGCGGTCGCCGTAGACGACCACCTTCGGGATCTTCTCGAGCTCCGCGTCGCGGATCCGCTTGCCGACCGTCTCGTCCCGCTCGTCGACGTCGACGCGGAAGCCGGCCTCCGCCAGGGCGTCGTGCAGCTCCTCCGCCGCCGCGCGATGGCCCTCGCCGACCGGGATGATCCGCACCTGCACGGGCGCGAGCCAGAACGGGAAGGCGCCGGCGTAGTGCTCGGTGAGGATGCCGACGAACCGCTCGAGCGAGCCGAGCAGCGCCCGATGGATGACCACCGGCGTGTGCTCCTGGTTGTCCGCGCCCATGTACGTGAGCCCGAACTGGGCCGGCATCTGGTAGTCGAGCTGGATCGTCCCCATCTGCCACGACCGGCCGAGCGAGTCGTCCATGTGCAGGTCGATCTTCGGGCCGTAGAAGACGCCCTCGCCCGGCGAGACCGAGAACTCGAGCTCGTGGGCGACGAGCGCGCTCTCGAGCGCCGCCTCGGCGCGGTCCCACTGCTCGTCCGTGCCGAGCC
>JACVRU010000062.1 GCA_014534295.1 Thermoleophilia bacterium
GAGACGGCCTCGATCGTCCGCTCGCCCTCGAACTCGCGCAGGATCGACTCGTACGGCCGGCCGACCGTGTGGGCCAGTACGTTCAGGCGGCCACGGTGCGCCATCCCCAGGACTGTCTCGTGCGCCCCGGCCTCGGCGCCCAGCTCGATCGCCTCGTCGAGCATGGGCACGAGCACATCGAGGCCCTCGATGGAGAACTGCTTCTGGCCCAGGAAGGTCTTGCGGAGGAAGTTCTCGAGCCCCTCGACGTCGGTCAGCCGGGCAAGCAGCGCCCGGCGCTCGTCCGCGGAGAGTGGCTGCCGGTAGGTGGCCGACTCGATCGCCTGCCGCAGCCAGACCCGCTGCTCGTGGTCTGCGATGTGTTCGATCTCGTAGGCGATCGTCCCGCAGTACGTGTCCTGGAGCCGGGGGATCGCGTCGGCCAGCGTCTCGGCCTCGTCGTTCAGCCGCAGGACGCCTGCGGGGATCCGGGCCTGGAGCTCCGGGCTCAGCTTCGGCACGTACCGCATCGGGTCGAGGGCGGGGTCGCCGGGCGGCTCGGAGCCGAGCGGGTCGAGCCGCGCGGCGAGGTGGCCGTGCGTACGGTAGGCCTTGACGAGCGCCATCGCAGCCGCGACGCCCGCGACGAGCTCCTCGTCCGGCGCGGGCGCGGGCGCGGGCGCCGGCGCCGGCTCGCGGACGGCGGGAGCCTGCGCCGCCGGCTCCGAGACGGCGGCCTGTCCGTTCTCGCCCCGCGCGGCCTCGAGGAGGCGAGCCAGCCCGGGGCGCTCCGCGAGGAGCGGCGAGTCGCCGCGCTCGAACAGCTCCTGCCACTCCGGCGGGACCGAGGCGGGGTTCTCCAGGTAGTCGTCGAGGAGAAGCTGCGCGTAGCCCGCGTTCAGCCCGTCGACGTCACGTCGCTCGGCCATCGCCCTCCTGTTGTACCAGGCCGGCTACCAGAGGGCGGACTGCGTGGCCACGGCGATCGTCATGCCGACCACGAAGGCCACGGCGCCGACGGCGATCGCGAGCTCGGCCAGCCGCTGGTGGCGCCCGCCGATCCCCAGCGCGACGAAGGCGACGACGAGGGCGAGCGGAATCGTCCGCACGGGCTTGTACGCGATGCCGATCAGGCTGACGGCGACGGACGCCGCCGCGAGGAAACCGGCGACCGCCTCCGCCGGCCGCTCTCTCGGTTCCGAGACGCTCATCGCGAAGCGATCCTCGGCCGGCTTGGCGCGACCCGCGTCGTCCGGGCGCCGGTGCATCGCACGGGCCGACGCGGGCCGCGCAGCCTTCCGCACCAGGGGCAGTGCCCGGGATCGTCCTCGGGAAGCCGGGCCGGGTTGAGCGCGCCCTCGGGAGGTCGCGGCTCCGCGTGGACCGCCCACCAGACGACCGCACACAGGTAGACGATCGGCAGCTTCAGGATCACCATCATGAAGAGGACCTCGACGAGCATGTGGCCGTCCACGGACGGGTCAGTTTAGGGAACCGGTCGCGCGGGCGCGGCCGTAGCCGATTTCAGGACGTCGCGGTGTTCGGCGATCGCCGCCGGCCGCCGCCCCTGACGATGACGAACGTGAGGAGCGCCGCGACTGCGGCGATGATGAGCAGCTCCCACGTGCCGAGCCAGCCGAGCAGGCCGGCGAGGGCCGTGAGCGCGAAGAGGATGCCGACGAAGATCAACGCGGTCACGAGGCCTCTCTTCACGAGTCTCCTCCTTGCGCCGACCAGGCACCGCCGGCGAAGGCACGGATGTGCAGCGTCACGGTGCTGCGACGCCAGCAGGTCAGGCTGCCGAAGACCGGAAGGCAGTTCTCGTACGTGTTCTGGGCGACGGAGTGCCAGCCGCCGCGAGCGTGCTTCTGCGTGGCGAAGTATTGGCCCTGGGGCGTCGAGCAGGCGCTCGCCTGGATCGCGAAGTCGACCTCGCTGCTGAAGCAGACCGCACTGGTTTCGATGATCTCGTGTCCCTTCCAGCACCAACGGAGGTTGTGGTGCATACGGAAGAGGATCGTCCGGAACAGAACCGAGCGAGCCGTCTTCCTGTAGGACACGGTCTTGCAGCTCACTCGACCGACACCTTGGTAGGTCCGCGTTTCCGACGACTCCTCCGTGCCGTCCTCGAAGAACCAGCCGCCGGGGAACGGATCGACCGCCTGCGTCCAGCCCGAACTCGCCCATGAGCTGCACCCCGTGCCGTTGCAGGCCCGGACGTCCACCCTGATCGCGTAGCCGGCGTGCGCGGACGTGAGGCTGAGCGTAGACGCCGTCCCGAGCTCCAGCAGATCGCCGTGGCGCCGCCAGCTGTATCGATAGCTCGTCGGGCTGTTCGTCCACGAGCCGCGGTCGGCCGTCAGCGTCTGGCCGACCGCCGCCGTGCCGGCGATCGACGGCGCGGAGATCAGCGCCGGCACGGCGCCGCCGCCTCCCCCGCCGCCGCCTCCTCCGCCGCCGCCTCCCCCGCCACCGCCGTCGTCGACGGCGATCGGCAGGCTCGAGCTCTGGATGCCGTTGCCTGTGCACCAGACGATCCACGTGAACGGCTCGGACACGACCAGCTGGAACGAGTGGTTGCCCCAGGCGCTGTGGCCGAGGTTGTCCCAGCAGTCGGTGGGCGGGTTGACGCCCCAGGCGAACGACACCGTCCCGCCGCGGGGCGTCGGGTTCGGCGACGCGGTGAGGCCGATCTGGACGGAGAGGCAGCTCTCGAGCTCGCTGGTGGCGCACGCCTCGCCGGCGCCGGCGGCGGTCGGCAGCAAGCAGACCGCCGCGACGATGACGAGGGCGAATGCCGACCGAGGGAGCATGCCTTCGACGCTAGCGGCCCGATTCGCACGCATGGGAGCCGCCTCTGTGCCGGATGTGTGCCCCTCAGGCGGGCTGCTCGCGCAGCATCCGGGCGAAGGCGCCGCCGCCGATCACCCGCTCCGCGTGGCCCCCCGCGCGCTCGCGCAGCTCGCGGTCGGAGGTCACGAGCCAGTAGGGCCCCTCCGGCTCCGCGGCCCAGCGGGCGATCCGGTCGTCCGCGCTCTCCTCCGCCTCGAAGACGACGAGCGGCCGGTGGCCCTCCCGTGCGGCCCACCGCTGCACGAGCTCCACGAGCTCCTCGCGCCCGATGTTCGGCCACAGGGAGCGGCGCACGTTCTCCGCGTCGACGAGGACCGTCAGAGCCACGGTCCCTAGAATCGCCGATACGTGAGAACGCTGTTCTCGGGAGCGCAGGTCTTCGACGGCACGGGCGCGGCGCCCGCGCAGGCGGACGTCGTCGTCGAGGGCGGCCGGATCGTCGAGGTCGGGGCCGGCCTCGACGGCGACGAGCAGGTCGACGTCGCCGGCAGCACGCTCCTGCCCGGGCTGTTCGACGCCCACGTCCACGTGATGATCGCCCACATCGACCTCTGGCGGCTCGTCCAGACGCCGTTCTCGTACCGCTTCTACCAGGCGATCCACAACCTCCGGGCGACTCTCGACATCGGGATCACGACCGTTCGCGACGCCGGCGGCGCCGACCTGGGCCTGAAGCTCGCGCTCGAGCACGGCCTGATCGCCGGCCCGCGCATCCAGCTCTCGATCTCGATGCTCAGCCAGACCGGGGGCCACGGCGACGGGTGGATGCCCTCGGGGAACCGCGTCCAGCTGCTGCCGAGCCATCCTGGCCTGCCGCGGGCGATCTGCGACGGCGTCGACGAGGTGCGGCGCACGGTGCGCGAGCTGGTGCGCGCCGGCGCCGAGGTGATCAAATGCGCGACGACCGGCGGCGTCATGTCGAATCGCGACAAGCCCGAGCACTGCGGCTTCTCGCCGGAGGAACTCGACGCGCTGGTCGGCGAGGCCCACGCGCTCGGGCTCGAGGTGATGGCCCACGCACAAGGGACGCCGGGGATCAAGAACGCGCTCCGCGCCGGGATCCGCTCGATCGACCACGGGATCTACCTCGACGACGAGGCGATCGAGCTCATGCTCGACCGCGGCGCCTGGCTCGTCCCGACGCTGATGGCTGCGGTCGGCGTCGTCAAGGCCTCTGAGGCGGGCGTGGCGATCCCCGAGGAGTCGGTGCGGAAGGCGCTGGAGGTGATCGAGGCGCACCGGAACTCGTTCCGCCGCGCCGTCGACGCCGGCGTCAAGGTCGCCATGGGCACCGACAGCGGCGTCACTCCCCACGGCGACAACCTCGAGGAGCTCGAGCTGATGGCCGAGAACGGGATGCCGCCCGAGCAGGTGCTGGTGGCGACGACCTCCTCCGCGGCCGAGCTGATGGGGCTCGCCGACGAGCTGGGGACGATCGAGCCCGGCAAGCGCGCCGACCTCGTCGTCGTCGACGGCGACCCCTTCGAGTTCGCGACGCTGAAGAGCCGGATCGCCGCCGTCTACCAGGACGGGCGGCTCGTCACTGGAGCCGGCCCGCGGCCACGATCCGCTGCAGAAACCGTCGCGTCCGCAGCTCCTGCGGCGAGCTGAAGATCCGTTCCGGCGGCCCTTCCTCCAGGATCTGACCGCCGTCGAGGAAGCAGACCCGGTCCGCGGTCTCGCGCGCGAAGCTCATCTCGTGGGTGGCGATCAGCATCGTCATGCCGCCCTCCGCGAGCTCGCGGATCAGCGCGAGCACCTCCCCCACGAGCTCCGGGTCGAGCGCGCTCGTCACCTCGTCCAGGAGCAGGAGCTCGGGGCGCATCGCAAGCGCCCGCACGATTGCGACCCGCTGCTGCTGCCCGCCCGAGAGACGGTCGGGGTACTCGTCGCGCTTGTCTGCGAGCCCGAAGCGCTGGAGCAGCTCCTCGGCCCGCTCCTCGGCCGCCCGACGCGGCAGCTTCAGGGCCTCCGTCGGGCCGAGCGTGACGTTGCGGAGGACGCTCATGTGCGGGAAGAGGTTGTACGCCTGGAAGACGATGCCGACTCGGCGCCGCAGCCGGTCGACGTCGACGCCGCGAGCGGTGAGCTCCTCCTCCTTCAGGAAGATGCGACCCTCGTCGACCGGCTCGAGCAGGTTGACGCAGCGCAGGAGCGTCGACTTGCCCGAGCCCGAGGCGCCGATCAGGCAGACGACCTCGTGCTCCGAGACCGCGAGGTCGATGCCGCGGAGCACTTCCTCCCGGCCGAAGGACTTCCGCAGGCCCTCGACGCGTAGCAGGGTCATGCGGCCCGCCCCGCGAGCTGCCGCCGCCGATCGCGGGCGACGAGCCAGTCGGTGAACCGCGCGAGCGGCACGGTCAGCAGGACGAAGAGGAGCGCGGTCGCCAGATAGGGCGTGTAGTTGAAGCTGGCGGCGACCTTGATCTGCGACTGGCGGAAGGCCTCCACGGGGCCGATCAGCGCCACGAGCGCGGTGTCCTTCTGGAGCCCGATGAAGTCGTTCAGGAGCGGCGGCACGACGCGCCGCACCGCCTGGGGCAGAACGACGAAGCGCAGCGCCTGGAAGCGTGACAGGCCGAGGGAGCGCGCGGCCGCCTCCTGGCTCGGGTGCACCGACTCGATCCCGGCCCGGTAGACCTCCGAGACGTATGCCGTGTAGACGAGCACGAGCGCGACGACGGCCCAGACGAGCGGGGATCGCGGGATCCCGGAGATCCCGAGCGCGGGCACGCCGAAGCCGAACAGGTAGATGACGAGAATCGTCGGCACGCCGCGGAAGAAGTCGGCGTATAGGACGCCGAGCGCCCGCAGCGGGAAGAAGACCGGCCCGGGCAGGCTCCGCATCACGGCGACGATCAGCGCCGTCACGAGGATGATCGCCTCCGCGATCAGGAAGATGCGGACGTTGAGGAGGAACGCGCGGGCGAGGTCGGGGAAGGAGCCCGTGAAGCGGTCGAGGTCGAAGAACGAGCGGCGCACCTCGGGCCAGCCGGGCGAGTTGACGACGACGAGCGCGATCGCGGCCACGAAGACGACCGTGCTGACCGCGGCGATCGCCAGGCTGCGGGCGCCGCCGCCGCCGAGGATGCGGGACTCCCGGCCGCTCGCCCCGCGGGCGGGACTACTCGAGGACGGGGGCGTCGGCCTTATCGGAGAGCCACTCCTGCTGGATCTCCGCGAGCCGGCCGTCGTCCTTCAGCCGGGCGAGGGCGGCGTTGACGCAGTCGACGAGCGGGCTGCCCTTCTCGAACGACATCGCGAAGTACTCCTGCTCGCCGACCGAGGGGAACTGCCCGACGATCGTGCTGTTCTCGAGCTGGGCGGCGGTGATGAAGAACGCCGTCGGCAGGTCGACGACGACTCCGTCGATCTGGCGCGCCTGCACCGCCGAGATCGCGTCGTTGAGCGTGTTGTAGACCGACGGCTGCGCGTCGGGCTCGATGTTGTCGACGATGTACTGGTAGCTCGTCGTCCCGACCGGTGCGCCGAGCTTCGCGCCCTTCAGGTCGGCGACGCTGGTCGCGTCGGCGACCGGGTTGGCCTCGAGCGCGACGAGCGCCTGGTTGACGTCGTAGTAGGAATCGCTGAAGTCGACGGCCTGCGCGCGCTCGTCCGAATAGGAGATCTGGTTGATGTCGAAGTCGAAGTCCTTCGGGCCCGGCCGGAACGACTGGTCGAACGGCACCACCGTCCAGTCGACCTCGTCCTCGGAGAAACCGAGCTCCTCCGCGACCGCGTAGGCCACGGCGCTCTCGAAGCCCTCGCCGCTCGTCGGGTCGCCGAGCTCCCACGGCGCGGGCGGTGAGTCGCTGACCTCGAACCAGGGCGGGTAGGCCGGGTTGTCCGTGCCGATCGTCAGCCGGCCAGGGGTCTTCGTCTCGAGGTTCTCCTTGGCGCACACGTCGGCGGCCTCGGTGGCCGTCTCGCCGGTCGCCGGCGCACTCTCCTCGTCGTCCGATCCGCACCCGGCTGCGAAGGCCGCCAGCGCCGCGACGAGCAGGATGAGCAGCAGCTTCCGCACCGGGCGAACCTACCGTCAGCCGAGCATCCGCGCAAGCGCCTCTCGACCGCCCGCGAGCGTCGGCTCCCCGTGCGAGACGAGGATGCGCTCGACAGGTAGCTCGAGCAGGGGTCTCAGGCTGTCGGCGAGGTCGTCGAGGCTCCTCTTCTCCGGCAGCCAGGACTCCGGGCAGAGGCGGGGGCCGCCGAGGATCACGTCCCCGGCGACGAGCGCGCGGTGCGCGGGGATCCAGAACACGACCTCGCTCGCGCGGGCCGTCTTCAGCGGGACGGTGCTGCCGGGCAGCTCGTCGCCAAGCCGGTAGGTGTCCGTCACCCTGCCGACGCGCCGCTCGATCGCGGCGCGGCCCCGGGTCGGCGCCCAGACGCGGGCGTCGTAGCGCTCCGCGACCTCGCGCGCGCTGCGGGCGTGCCAGAAGACGGTCAGGAGCACGTGGACGGGCGCGCCGGCGCTCTTCACGTCGCGGTCGAGCGCGCGCCAGAAGCGCTCCGCCTCGGGCCCCGGGACGAGCGGGTCGATCAGGACGACGGCGTCCGGCGCCTCGTAGGAGACGCAGCCGACCTCCTCCTGCCACTCGGGGTGGAAGGCCGTCCAGCGCCAGAGGCCCGGTGCGAGCTCCTGCACCTCCACCGGCCCGACGCTACCTCGTTATCGTGCGGGCGTGCGCGAGTACACGGTCTTGCGCGCGGGCGAGGCGCCCGACTTCACCGGCGACGCTCCGGGCGCGTTCCTCGGCTACGGCCGGCCGCTCGGCGCCGAGCAGGTGGCCGTCAACATGCGCGTCCTCGAGCCGCACACACGGCACGTCGCACCGGGGTTCGACCCCGCGATCGGGCACAGCCACAGCGGAGTCGAGGAGATCTACGTCGTGGTGGCCGGCGAGGTGCGGATGAAGCTCGGCGACGAGATCGAGACCCTCGGCCAGTACGACGCCGTCCTCGTGCCGCCGGAGACGCCGCGCGCCGTGCGCAACGACTCGGGCGAGGAGGCGCGGCTCCTCATGGTCTCCGTCCGGATGGAGGACGCGTCGTCGCAGACGACCTGGCACGACGAGTTCTGGCCCTAGCGAGGTGGAGCCGAGGGGATTCGAACCCCTGACCTTCTGGCTGCCAGCCAGACGCTCTCCCAACTGAGCTACGGCCCCGCGCGCGGGCCCAGTGTAGCGGCAGAACGTCGCTGCTCTTGTTCTCGAGGATCGGGGAGCGCGCGTCACGCTCTCGCGCGCGTTGCGTGGCGGTCCCGACCCCGGCCCTGACCCCCGGGCGTGGCTGTACGGGACATGGCCGACCGGCTAGGAGGCGGCCGCTTCGAGCTCGATCGCTGGGACGTCGCCCCAGAGGTCCTCGAGGTCGTAGTACTTCCGCGCCTCGGGCGTGAACACGTGCAGGACGACGTCGATGTAGTCCGCGACGATCCACGTCGCCTCTCGGTCGCCCTCGACCGCGTGCGGGATCGCGCGCTGGTCGCGCTTGAGTCGCTCGCGTACCTCGTCGTAGATCGCCTTCGTCTGGCGCGGGTTCTGGCCCGTGGCGATCACGAAGTAGTCGGTGTACGAGCACACCGGCCGCATGTCCAGGATGACGACGCCCCGCGCGAGCTTCTCCTGGGCGAGCTCGGCGACCCGCCGTGCTTGTTCGAGGGAGTTCAGTGTCCGATCAGCGTCCTTCGTGGTGGGAACCCGACGAGTGTACCCCGCTCGCCCGGCCGTCATTCGCCCCGATACACGCCCAGCTCGGCGATCAACTCCTCCACCTCGGGCGGCACGAGCCCCGCGAGGGACTCGCCCCGGGCGCATCGGGCCCGGATCATCGTCCCCGAAACCGGCACGGGCTCGATCTCGAAGAACGAGACACCCGGCACCCCCTGAACGGCGACCCCGGGACGCGTGGCCACGCCGAGCCGGACCCGCTCGAGGATCGCCTCCGGCTCCTTCCAGGCCGGGAAGTCGCGGAACTGGTCGGCGCCGATCAGCAGGATCGCGTCGCCGAACTCACGCGCGCGCAGGAGGTCGATCGTCCGCGGGTGCGGGTCGAGCTCGACGTCGCAGCCGGGGAACGCCGCCCCGGCGAGCCGGAGCCGCGCCTCCGCCGGCGCGACGACGGAGCGGTGCCCCGGCCGCTCCGAGGCCAACACGATCACCCGCTCGAGCCCAAAATGCGCGACGGCGGCGTGGACGAGGGCTACGTGACCGTTGTGCGGCGGGTCGAAGGCGCCGCCGAAGAGCCCGATCACGGCAGCTCGACCTCGTCGCCGACCCGGACGCCGGCCGCCTTCAGCGCCGCGGCGAGCTCCTCCCCCTCCGGCGGGCGCCCCGTCACCCGGAAGCCCCGGTCGGTGCGGAGGATACGGAAGGCGGGCCGGCCCGGCCGCGGGCGGTAGACGAGGAACTCGACCAGCCCCTCCTCGTCGGCGGTCGTCGGCGGTGGCGCGGGCTTCGCGAGCTGGAACAGGGAGCGCCTCAGCTCCTCGATCCCTTCCCCGGTCGCGCACGAGACGGGGAATGTCGCCAGAATCCGGGGATCCTGCAGGCCGGGCTCCGGCGGCTCCCGCAGGAGGTCGACCTTGTTCAGGACGACGATCTGCGGCAGCTCGTCGAGTCCGGCGCCGTAGGCGGCGAGCTCGGCGTCGATCGCGCGGAAAGCGTCCGCGGGGTCGCCCGCGGCGGCGTCGATGACGTGCACCAGCGTCCGGGCGCGCTCGAGGTGCGCCAGGAACTCGTGGCCGAGGCCGACGCCGCGGCTCGCTCCCTCGATCAGCCCCGGGACGTCGGCGACGGTCAGCTGGCGGGTGCGGTCGGGCGCGTCGACCGTCCCCAGCACGGGCGCGAGCGTCGTGAACGGGTACTCGGCGACCTTCGGCTTCGCGTTCGAGATCCGACGCAGCAGCGACGACTTGCCCGCGTTGGGGAGCCCGACGAGGGCGGCGTCGGCGAGCAGCTTCAGCCGCAGCTCGAAGTCGGCCTCCTCGCCGGGCTGTCCCGTCTCCGCGAAGCGGGGCACCTGGCGGACCGCGGAGGCGAAGCGCGCGTTCCCGCGGCCGCCGGCGCCGCCCCGCGCGAGCACCGCCCGCGCTCCCGGCGCGGCGAGGTCGGCGATCAGCTGCTCGTCCTCGTCGTAGACC
>JACVRU010000099.1 GCA_014534295.1 Thermoleophilia bacterium
GCGCTGCTGGGCGGCTGGCCGCTGCTCGCGGTGCCACTGGCGCCGCCGGCGCAGGCGATCCCCTTCGTCGTCGCGGCCGTCGCCGTGCAGGGCTTCGCGGTCGTCGTCTTCAACGTTACCGCGATCAGCCTCTTCCAGGCGATCACGCCGGACCGGCTGCTCGGGCGGATGAACGCGTCGCGGCGGTTCGTCGTCTGGGGCGTGATCCCGCTCGGCCAGCTCTCCAGCGGCGGCCTGGCCGCGTGGGTCGGGCTGCGCCCGACGCTGCTCGTCGGCGCGATCGGCTCCTCGCTCGCCTTCCTCCCGCTCCTGCTGTCGCGCGTGCGATCGTTGCGGGCCGTGCCCGACGAGGAGCCCGCGCTTGAGCCTGTGGCGTAACGGCGACTTCCTGCGCCTCTGGTCGGCGCAGACGATCAGCCAGCTCGGCTCGCAGATCACGCTGCTGGCCCTCCCGCTCGCTGCGATCATCGTGCTCGACGCGAGCGCCTTTCAGGTTGCCGCGCTCGGCGCCGTCGAGTGGCTGCCGTGGCTGCTGTTCAGCCTGCCGGCCGGCGCCTGGGTCGATCGCCTGCCCCGCCGCGAGGTGCTCGTCGTCACCGACCTCGGGCGCGCCGTGGCGCTCCTGTCGATCCCGCTCGCCTACGCGCTCGACGCGCTGACGCTGTGGCAGCTCTACGGCGTCGGCTTCCTCGTCGGCGTCCTGACCGTCTTCTTCGACGTGGCCTACGTCGCCTACCTGCCCTCGCTCGTCGAGCGGCGCCAGCTCGGCGAGGCCAATGCGAGGCTCGAGACGACGCGCTCGGCGGCCCAGCTCGGAGGCCCGGGTCTCGCCGGGCTGCTCGTCCAGCTCTTCAGCGCCCCAGTGGCCATCCTCGCCGACGCGGTCAGCTTCGTCCTCTCGGCGCTCTTCCTCTTCCGGATCCGCGGCCGGGAGGAGGTCCGTGAGCGCGGGGCCGGCACGCGGCTGGTTGCCGAGGTCGGGGAGGGGATCGGCTTCGTGCTCGGGCATCCCTACATGCGGCCGAGCATGGGCTTCGTGGCCACCTCGAACTTCTTCTACAACGTCATGTTCTCGATCTTCCTCGTCTACGCCGTGAGGTCGCTCGACCTCGATCCGGCGAAGATCGGCCTCGTCTTCGCGCTCGGCAACATCGGCGTGCTCGCCGGAGCCCTGCTCGCGACGCGCGTCGGCGCGCTCCTCGGCGTCGGCCCGACCATCGTCGTGACCGCGTTCATGCTCGGCTGGCCGACACTGCTGATCCCGGCCGCACCCGCCGACTACGCGATCCCGATCTTCGTCGCCGTCCTCGCCGTCGTCGGCTTCTGCGGCGTCGTCACGAACGTCCTCGGCATCTCCCTCTTCCAGGCGACGACGCCCGACCGCCTCCAAGGGCGGGCGGCGGCCTCGCGGCGGCTCGTGAACCTGGGCGTCATCCCCCTCGGCTCCCTTGCGGGCGGCGGGCTCGCGTCGACGATCGGTCTGCGCGAGACGCTGTGGGTGGGCGCTGTCGGCGCCACGCTCGCCTTCCTGCCGCTGCTCTTCTCCCCGATCCGGCACGTCCGGGAGGTGCCGGAGGAGGAGCCCGAGATCAGCCTCCCGGGCCCAGTTCCAATCGCATGAGCCAGCGCGGGAGGTGGTCGCTCCTGGCATCGGTCTCGACGAGGCGGCGGAAGCCGGCCCGCTCGAACATTCCCGCCGTGCCGACGTACGCGGCGGTGCCGTGGATGCGGCGCCCGCCGGTGTCGACCGGGTAGGCCTCGAGGGCGGGCGCCCCCTGCTCGCGCGCGTAACCGATCACACCCTCGAGCAGCGCCCGTCCGAGACCCTGGCGGCGGTAGCCGACGCGGACGGTGAAGCAATAGATCGACCAGACGGGGACGTCGTCGACCTTCGGGATCGTCCGCGAGCGGACGAGCCTGCCGATCCGGTCCCGCGGCCCGAAGCCGACCCAGCCCGCGGCGTCTGCCTCCACGTAGGCGAGCAGTCCGGGCGCCGGCGTCTCGGCCAGCTGCGCCTTGAGCGCCGCGTGCCGCTCCTCCCGGCTCGCCCGGCCGTACTCCCCGGAGGTCATCCGCCAGTACTGGCACGTGCAGGCGGGATTGATCACCGCGACGACGTCGTCGAAGCGGGCGGGCGTGGCCGGGACTACGGTTGGCTGAGCCGCGTCCACAGATTCGAGAGTATGCGGCCCACGGGCTTGAAGCGCGCGCGCCCTCCGAAGTCGAGCGTCCCTGCGGCGAAGACCTTCGCGCCGGCCGCCGTCTCGTAGTAGGTCATCTGGGCCGTGTAGCCCGGCCCGTAGATCTCCGGCACCTCGGCTAGCACGATCGTCCCCCGCGGCGAGCGCCTGGTCGTCGCGTCGATCTCGATCCCGAAGCCCAGGTGGGTGTGGCCGAACGTCGCGCCTTCGACGAGGCCGGTCCCCTCCCAGAGCCAGGGCGCCCTCGCCGCCGAGCGGACGACGTAGAGGCCCTTGCGCCTGCCCTGGTCGTTGGCCAGGTACTGGACGCCGATCAGCGCGGCCTCGGGCCGCTCGAGGTCGCGCCACTGGCGTGTCTTGCGCAGGATCCGACCGCGGCGGTCGACGTGCCAGAAGAAGTTGTTCGCCGAGAGGAACATCAGGTTGCCGCCGAGGTCGCGATAGCGCTCGATGACCTCGAACTCCTTCTTCGTCACGTACTCCGTGTGGCCGGGGAAGACGATCAGGTCGTAGGCCGCCGCCAGGGTGTCGCCCGTGCGCGCCCGCTCGAGGTCGTCCTCGGCGAGGTAGTCGACCTCGCGGCCCGTCTGGTGCAGCCAGCGCAGGAAGCCGACGTCGTAGGCGCGGTACTTCGGCGGCACGCCTCGGTCGAGGTAGGCGCGGCCGAGGCGGACGGGGATAGACGCGTCGCCGGCGTACCACGTGTCGCCCCAGCCGTCGCCGTCCTCGTCGCGGAAGTTGTACGCCTGCCACGTGTTCGTCGGCAGCACCACGGCAGCCCGGCTCGTGCCGAGTCGGGCCGGCCGGAGGACGAACGGGGCGTAGCCGACACGCCCGTCGTCGGCGGTCAGGCGGGCGAAGTAGAGGCCGCTCGGGAGGTCCGGGATCCGGAGCCGGACGCGGCGCGGGCCGTGCCGCCAGCGCCGCCACGGCAGTGTCCTCGGCTCCGAGACGGGCTCCCCGTTCATCACGTTGCGGGCAGTCGTCGGCACCCGCTCCGGGCCGGCGCGGAAGAGCTGCAACGTCAGCCGGCCCGCGTCGGTCTCGATCCGGAGGCCGGCGTTCTGCCCCGGCGCATAGCTCGCGCGCTCGAAGCCCGCCTCCACGCCGAGCACGCGCACGACGGGCGTCCGGCGAGCGCCGTGCCTCAGCTCCCGGGCCGAGCCCGCCGCGAGGACGGTGCGGTTGCCCGCGCGGTCGACCGCGGCCAGCGTGACGACGTAGGTGCGCGCCGGGATGCCCTGCGGGGCCCAGTGCACGCGGTGCCGGCCCTTCCCCAAGTCGGCGGTGCGGCGCCAGACGACCTCGGGGCGTCGCAGCGTCTTGGAGACCGTGACGCGGACGCGCGCCGGCTCGGCGAGCCTGAACGCGATCGTCGCGCGCTCCCGGATGCCGTCGCCGTTGGGGCTGATCGTGGCGAGGAGGAGGCGGTCGCCCGCGAACGGCCGCCCGTCCGCCCGCACCTGGAAGCCGCTGACAGCCGGGGGAGTCCGGTCGGGAGCGCTCGGGACGAGGGCCAGTAGGAGCAGCGCGAGGAGGGGCCGCATCGCGTGCGGACCTATACCCGGCGGACCGGTCGACGCCTAGGCCTGCTCCTCCTCCGTCTCGGTCAGGCGGGCGAAGCCCGCCTGCAGGAAGTCGTTCAGCCCGCCGGCGGCGAGCGTCCAGGTGAGGATGCGCCCGAACCGCGGGGCGAGAACCTGCGTCCAGGTGAGGCCGGCCGCGGCCCACGTCCCGGCGCAGCGGCTGCACGTGACCAGCTCGCCGATCGCCTGCTCCATGCCGCCGGCCTTGGGCCGCTCCCCGCCGTGATGCGCATGCCCGCGGACGAAGGGCTCGCGGATGAAGCTCGTCACCTCGTCGTGGGAGATCGTGCGGGCGGCCTTGAACGTCGCGGCCGCGAGGACGGCGAGGTCGAGCGTCGTGTGGCATTGCGGGTCACGGTCGTGCCGGCGGGCGAGCCAGCCGGCCAGGCCGAGCGCGCCCACGAACGAGCCCATGATGGCCGCGTAGCTGGCGTACGGGGGGCTCTCCGCCACCTCCGGCCCTTTACCGCGGGCGGCGGGGCGCTACACCCGTCTGGACGAGCTCGAACAGCTCGTCCAGGTCGGGGAGCGGATCGGCCACGGTCACACGCAGTGCGAGGCCGTTGGCGACGATCCCGAGGAAGATCCCGACCGTCTCGAGCGGCACGTCGTCGCGGAGCCCCTGCGCGCGCAGCCGCTCCATGCGGTCGGGCCGCGTCTCGGCGAGACGCCGGTCCTGCTCCTGCGCGCGCCGCTTGAACTCGTTGTCGGTACGGAAGCGCCGGATCGCCTCCAGCTGGACGGCGAGCCAGTCCGCGTCTGCCCGGACGATCTCGTCAAGCAGCGCCCGGAAGCCGCGGTCGAGCCAGATCTCCGTGTACTCCAGCGATGTCTGCTCGACGACGGCGAGGAAGAGGTCGGCCTTGCTCTCGAAGTAGTTGAAGATCGCCCCGCGGGAGAGGCCTATCTCCGCCTCGAGGCGCGCGACGGTCGCTCCCTCGTAGCCCTCACGGGCGAAGCACCGTCGCGCGCCGGCGACGATCTCGGCCCGCCGCTCGGCCTTGCGCTCGTGCGAGATCTTCGGCATCCGGGCCGCAGCCTAGCATTTGACAAAACCGTACGGACGTTTTATTATTTTGACCCATGCAGAGCAGCGTGAACAGGACCGCCGTCGGCGCGCTCGTGGTCGCGGAGGTCGTCTCCGTCCTCGGCTCCCGCATGACCTACCTCGCGCTGCCGTGGTTCGTGCTCGTGACAACCGGGTCGCCCGGGCGGATGTCGCTCGTCCTCGCGGCCCAGATCCTGCCCATGGCGCTGCTCGGGATCCCGAGCGGCGCGCTGGTGGAGCGCCTCGGCGGGCGTACGACCATGCTCCTCTCCGATCTCGCGCGCGCGCCGGTCATGGCGGCCATCCCGGTGCTCTACGCACTGGACGTGCTCACCTTCCCGCTCCTCCTCGGGATCGTCTTCGTGCTCGGCGCGTTCATGCCGCCGTACTTCGCGGCCCAGCGCGTCGTGCTCCCGGAGCTCGTGGGCGAGGACGAGCGGCTGATGTCGCAGGGGAACAGCCTGATCGAGGGCGGCACCGGCCTCGCCGGTCTGGCCGGGCCGGCGCTGGCCGGCGTCCTGATCCCCTTCCTCGGCGCGCCCAACGTTCTCTACGTGGACGCGGCGACGTTCCTCGTCTCCTTCCTGATCGTCCTCGTGCTCGTGCCGAAGCGGCGGCCCCTTCGCGTGCCCGGCCAGCACGGCGTGCTCGGAGGGCTCCGCTTCGTGTTCCGCGACCGGCTGCTCGGCCCGATCACCGCGACGGTGATCGGCTTCGGCTTCCTCGGGGCGGCGCTCTCCGCGGCGCTGCCGGTGTTCGCGTACGACGCGTTCGACGGGAGCGCGCGGGTCGCGGGTCTCTTCTACGCGTCGCTCGCGGCGGGCGCGGTCGTCGGCAGCGTCGCGGCGGTGCTCGTTCTCCGGCGGTTCGCCCCGCTGAGGCTCGCGGGCCTGGCGATCCTCGCCTTCGCCGTTCCACTCTGGGCGCTGCCCTTCCACCCGCCCGCCGCGGCGGTGATCGCGGCACTGTTCGTCGCGATGGCGTTCACGCCGCTCGTCAACGGCCCGATCTTCGGCGTCCTGACGGCCCGGACGCCCGAGTCGCTGCGCGCGAAGGTGATGACGGCCGTGATCTCGCTGAACACGCTCGCCGCGCCGCTCGGGTTCCTCGCCGCCGGCCATGCGATCGAGCGCTGGGGGGTGACGCCGGTGTTCGCGGCCGTGCCCGCCGGGATCAGCGCCCTGGCGCTCGTCTTCGCGTCGATCGCGCTGCGGCACCGCGCGGAGGACGTCGTCGCCGCGCCCGCTCCCGCCTAGCGAGCCCCGCTCAGCGCGGCTGCGTCGGGCGGGCCTGGGCGAAGCGCCAGCGGTGGCCCTCGAGGTCGAGCGGCGACGTACGACGTGAAGCCCGTCCGCTCGATCTCCTGCACGATCGTGGCACCCATCGCGCGGCTGTGCTCGAGGTGCGCCTCGAGGTCGTCGACGAACACCCAGGGAACGTGGGTCACGGCCGCGCCGTCCGGAGGCGCGCCCGCGAGCGGCTCGAGCATCAGCGAGGCGTTGCCGACGTGGAACTCGATCCAGGGGAAGCCGTACTCGTCGTCGGCCAGGGGATCTTCTCCCTGGGGAAGCGGGCTCGGGGACGCGAGCCCGAACGTCTCGGCGAGCCAGCGGGCGGCGGCGGCGGGGCGTGCGTAGTGGAGCGTGAGGCCGAGGCGCGCGAGCTCGCGTACCTGGTGTGGCGCCGCGGTCCGCCGCTGCATCCAGGCGCCGAACCAGGGCGGCGTCACGGAGACGAACGCGGAGCCGCCGCGATCCGCCCCGCCCGCGGTTAGGGCAGCCTGGAGACGGACGAGCGTGCCGGTTTCGGTCGGCTCGAAGCGCACGTCGATCGACACGTCGTCGAGCGAGCTCCTCCAGGCGAGGCGCGCGCCCGGCTCCCACACGGTGATGCGCGCGAGCTCCAGGACGTCGCCGTCGTAGACCTCGAGGATGCGCCCACCGATGCCTTCCTCGCACCGCATCGCGACCAGCCTGCCCGAGTCGTAGGCGTTGATCGGCCCGCGCACCCACCAGAGATCGAGCTCCTGGGTGAAGGCCGTGAATGCGGTCAGCGGGTCGGCCGCTACCTCGACCGCCGACGAGCGGGACCGTGGTTCGCTCA
>JACVRU010000038.1 GCA_014534295.1 Thermoleophilia bacterium
AAATGCGGCGCGGAGCTCGCTGACGAGCCGGGCCGCCAGGAACGAAAGCTCGTCACAGTGCTGTTCTGCGACCTGGTCGGCTTCACGTCGCGGGCAGAGCAGATGGATCCCGAGGAAGTGCGGGCGCTGCTCGAGCCCTACCACACGCACGTCCGCGCCGACCTGGAGCGCTTCGGCGGCACCGTCGAGAAGTTCATCGGCGACGCGGTGATGGCCGTCTTCGGCGCGCCAATCGCGCACGAGGACGACCCCGAGCGGGCGGTCCGGGCCGCACTGGCGATCCGCGACTGGGCGGCCGAGGAGGGGATCCAGCTCAGGATCGGAGTCAACACCGGCGAGGCGTTGGTCACGATCGGCGGCGAGCCGCTGGCGACCGGCGACGTCGTCAACACGAGCGCCCGCCTCCAGTCGGCCGCGCCCACCGGGGCCATCCTCGTCGGCGAGGTCACGTACCGCGCCACGCGCGACCGGATCGACTACGGCGAAGCCGCCTCGGTGGAAGCGAAAGGGAAGGCGGAACCAGTGGGGGCGTGGCCGGTCCTGGAGGCGAGGGCGCGCGTCACGGTGGAGCGCACCCACGCGGCCGCGCTCGTCGGCCGGGTCCGGGAGCTGGCGCTGGTCGAGGACGCCCTGGCCCGGGCGAAGGCGGAGCGCTCGGCGCAGCTCGCAACCCTCGTCGGCGTTCCCGGGATCGGCAAGAGCCGCCTGGTCTACGAGCTCTTCCGCCACGTCGAGCAAGACGGCGAGCTCGTCTACTGGCGGCACGGCCGCTGCCTCCCCTATGGCGAAGGCGTGACTTTCTGGGCGCTCGGCGAGATCGTGAAGGCGCAGGCGGGAATCCTGGCGACGGACGGGACCGGGGAGGCCGCCCGGAAGCTGCACGAGACGGTCGGCGATCCGTGGGTCGAGTCCCACTTGCGGCCGCTCGTCGGCCTTGCGGCCGAGGAGGAAACCGGTGGCAACCGCCGAGTCGAGTCGTTCGCGGCGTGGCGCCGCTTCCTGGAGACGCTGGCCGAGGAGCGCCCGCTGGTCGTCGTCTTCGAGGACCTGCACTGGGCGGATGACGACCTGCTCGACTTCGTCGACCACCTGATGGATTGGGCGACCGACGTCCCGCTGCTCGTCGTCTGTACGGCGCGGCCCGAGCTGCTCGAGCGCCGCTCCGGGTGGGGCGGCGGCAAGCCGAACTCGCTCACGGTCTCGCTCTCAGCGCTCTCCGACGAAGAGACGGCTCGCCTGATCGCGAAGCTCTCGGAGCGCCCCGTCCTCCCCGCCGAGACCCGGTCTGAGCTACTCGCACGGGCAGGCGGGAACCCACTCTACGCAGAGCAGTACGCCCGCGCGCTCGCGGAGCACGGCGACGCAGCGGCCGTCCCCGAGACCCTCCAGGGGATCGTCGCCGCCCGCCTCGACCTGCTCGAGCCGGATGCCAAGCATCTCCTCCAGGCCGCCGCAGTCCTCGGCCGCACGTTCTGGTCCGGGGGCGTCTCGGCGTTGACGGGACTCGCAGCCAGCGTAGTGGAGGAGCGGCTCCACCCGCTTCGGAGGAAGGATTTCGTGCGGCGCGAGCGGCGCTCCACGGTGGCCGGCGACACGCAGTACACGTTTCTCCACGTGCTCGTGCGCGACATCGCCTACGGGCAGATCCCGCGGGCGCCGCGTGCCGAACTCCACGGGCGCGCCGCCGAGTGGATCGAGTCGCTCGGCCGGCCGGAGGATCACGCCGAGCTGCTCGTCCACCATTACCTCGCCGCGCTCGAGCTCGGCGAGGCCGCGCGGACGGCTGCCCAGGGGCTCGAGCGACGGGCGGCGCGGGCGCTCGCCGTGGCGGGCGACCGGGCGCTCGCGCTGAACGCCTTCGCGGCCGCGAGGGACCTCCTGGCGCATGCGCTCGAGCTGATGCCGCCGGACGACGAAGGCCGGCCGGAGCTGCTCCTGAAGCTGAGTCGAGCACTGCACCGCCTCACCGAGGGCAACGAGACCGTCGCCGAGGCGGCGCGCGCGCTCGAGGCCGCGGGGGACGTCGAGGGAGCGGCCGAGGCTGCGCTGATCCTCGCCGACCTCGCCTGGCACGGCGGCGAGCGGGACGCCTCCCGGTCGCACCTCGATCGCGCAACGGCGCTGCTCGAGGACCGGCCGCAGTCGCCGGCCAAGGCGCGCGCGCTCAGCGAGACCTCGCGCTACCGGATGCTCGCCGGCGAGAATGAGGAGGCGATCGCAGTCGGCCGCGAGGCGATCGCCATGGCGGAGGCCCTGGGCCTCGAGTTCGTGCGGGCGCATGCGCTCAACAACGTCGGGACGGTTCAGGCTCAGTCCGGGAACCCCGAGGGGGCCCGCAACCTGCTCCTGAGCATCGAGCTCGCGGAGCGCCTGCACTCGCCGGAGGTGGCGCGCGGCTACAACAACCTCGCCACCGGCTACGCCTGCGTGGGCGACCTGAAGGAGTCTTTCGACACCTACCGGCGGGGGCTCGCCGCCGTCGAGCGCTTCGGCGACTCCGACATGGCCAGGTGGCTGAGGCACCAGCTCGCGGTCCCGATCGCCTTCATCGAGGGACGCTGGGACGACGTCCTCGCGGCCGCGGAGGCGGACCTCCGACGGGATGCCCACTACCTGCAGGGGGACACGTACGAGCACCGGGGGCGCATCCGACTCGCGCGCGGGGACGCCACAGGCGCGGCCGCGGACGCGCTCGCGGCGCTCGAGAACGCGCGCGGCGTCATGGACCCGCAGTCGCTCGTTCCGGGTCTAGCGTTTGCGGCATTCGCCCTGCACTCCGCCGGTCGCACGCGGGAGGCGGGAAAGGTGGCCGACGAGCTGCTGGCACTGGAGGCCCTTCGGCACCCCGTGCCCCACCACTCGCCGTGGTTCGACCTCGCGTGGGTGCTCATCGACGTCGGGCGCGCTGACGACCTCACCGCCGCCCTGAGCAGAGTCGCCGAGCGGACCCGGTGGGTCGAGGCGGCCGAGGCGCTGGCGCGCGGCGACTACGTCGCGGCGGCATCGCTCTACGGCGAGGTCGGCAGCTACCCGGCGGAGGCGTACACGACGCTCCGCGCCGCGCGGGCGGGACTCGCCGACGCCGGGCTCGACAGGGCGGTCGCCTTCTTCCGCAAGGCCGGCGCGAGCGCCTGGCTAGCCGAGGCCGAGGCGCTAGAGATTCCCGCGTAGGGCCTGCTCGCGCTCGATCGACTCGAACAGCGCCTTGAAGTTCCCCTCGCCGAAGCCGCGCGCGCCGTGGCGCTCGATCACCTCGAAGAAGAGCGTCGGCCGGTCCTGGGCCGTCTTCGTGAAGATCTGGAGCAGGTAGCCGTCCTCGTCGCGGTCCGCGAGGATCTGCAGGCGCCGCAGGTCGGAGTAGTCCTCCTCGATCTCGCCGACGCGGTCGAACACGTCCTCGTAGTAGGCGTCAGGGGTGTTGAGGAACCGGACGCCGCGCTCCTGGAGCGTCTCGACCGTGCGGACGATGTTCTCCGACTGCATCGCGACGTGCTGGACGCCGGGGCCCTCGAAGAAGTCGAGGTACTCCTCGATCTGGCTCTTGCGCTTCCCCTCGGCCGGCTCGTTGATCGGGAATTTGATCTTTCCCTCGCCGTCAGCCATCACCTTCGACATCAGTGCGGAGTACTCGGTGTGGATCTGCTCGTCGCCGAAGTGGATGATGTTCGCGAAGCCCATCGTCCGCTCGTAGAACTCGACCCACTCGTCCATCTTCCCGAGTTCCACGTTGCCGACCACGTGATCGAGCATCCGCAGGCCGACTCCGTCGGCGCGGCCGTTCGCCTGGATCGAGGTGAAGCCGGGGAGGAACGGGCCCTCGTACTCGGAGCGGCCCACGAACGTGTGGACCGTGTCGCCGTAGGTCGCGATCGTGGCGAGCTGGACGCGACCGAAGTCGTCCTCGCGCCACTCGGGCTCGCGCACGGCCCGCGCGCCCCGGGCGGTCGTGTGCTCGAAGGCCGCCGACGCGTCCGGGACGGTGAGCGCGATGTCCTTGACGCCGTCACCGTGCTTCGCCGCGAAGCGGCAGATCTCGCTGCCGGAGGAGAGCCCGCTCGTCAGCACCAGGCGGATGTCCCCCTGCTCGAGCAGGTAGGAGGCGCGGTCGCGGACGCCTGTCTCGGGCCCCGCGTAGGAGACGGGCGTGAAGCCGAAGGCGCGCTCGTAGTGGAACGCCGCCTGCTTCGCGTTGCCGACCCAGAGCTCGAGGTGATCCCAGGCCTCGATCGGCATGGAGTCGGTGCTCACGGCGCTGATCTTACTCGGCGCACGGCGAGCAGGATTCCGGCGGCGATCAGTCCGCCGCCGACGCCCTGCAGCGGGCTGAGCCGTTCCGAGAGCAGGACGACCCCGAAGACGGCGGCGACGAACGGCTGCAGGTTCGCGGCGAGCGTCGCGCGGCCGGGACCGACCCGGTGGAGCGCCGTGTACCACAGGACGTTCGTGAGCACGAGCGGGCCGAGGACGGCGAACGCGAACAGCACCCAGACCGGCCAGCCCAGGTCGAAGTCCTGGTCCGCGGTCTGGGGAAGCCCGACCGCCAGCAGGCCGAGCCACGTGAGGCCCAACACCACTGCGCTGATCCGGAGCGGCGAGTAGCGCCGCATCAGCGGGGTGACCGCCACCGAGTAGGCCGCCCAGGTCGCCGCGGTCGCCACCGCGAGCAGGTCGCCGCCGAGGTTCCCCGAGAGATCGCCGGTCGACCCGGCCGCGACGAGCGCGACTCCGCCGAACGAGACGACGGCGCCGAGCCAGAAGCGCGCAGGCAGCCGCTCGAGCCCGACCGCGAGGCCGATCAGCCCCGCGAAGATCGGCAGGGAGCCGAGCACGAGCCCCACCGTGGCCGCGGTCGTGCGCTCGAGCGCGTAGACGAAGGAGAGCTGGTTCAGGAAGAGCAGCGCGGCCGCGCCGGCGACGAGGCCGGCGTCGGCCCGCGCGAACCGCAGGCTCCGCGCTAGGACGACGAAGATCGCGACCGCGCAGCCGTACCGGACGGTGGCGTAGGACAGGGGCTCGAAGCCGTGCGTCAGGACGTAGCGCGAGACCGTCAGGTTGAGCGCCCACAGGACGACGGTGACGAGGAGCATGACGTCGACCGCCCGCACCCGCCGCATCGGCGCGACGATACTTCTAGGCTTGGCGCGATGGCCGAGCCGACCCCCGATTCCGGGGCTCCCACGGACGCGACAGCCTCCGTGGGATTCGACGACGTCGACGCCCTCGTCGGCCCCGCGACGCCGCACTTCGCCTTCCAGATTCGCGCCCGCGTCCGGGAGCTCGTCCGCGACCTGCCCGAGGACCATCCCGTCCGCACGTACGCGGAGGGCCGGCTCGAGCTGCTCGAGCGGCTCGGCTACGCCTCTTCGAAGGCGGAGGAGGGCGGGCGCGAGCCCCCAACGCGGCCCGGATGGGAGGAGATCCCCAGCTCGGCGCCGGCGTCGGACCCGCTGCCGCGGGGACGATGACCACGTTCGAGGGCGCGTCCGTCCTCGTGACGGGCGCCTCCCGCGGGATCGGTCGCGCGATCGCGCGCCGCTTCGCCGAGCTGGGCGCGCGCCGGGTGGGGATCGGCTACCTCCGCAACGACCGGGCGGCCGAGGAGGCCGCGGACGACGTCCGCCGTCTCGGCGCCGAGCCCCTCCTCCTGCGCGGCAACGTCGCCTCGGAGCGCGTCGCCGCCGAGGCGGCCGGGCTGGGGCCCTTCGACGCGCTCGTCCACAACGCCGCCACCGGCGTGGTCCGGCCGGCCCTCGAGACCGAGGACAAGCACTGGGAGTGGACGTTCGCGGCGAACGCGCGCGCGCTCCTCTCCCTCGCGAGAGCGCTCGTCCCTTCGATGCCCGGCGGCAGCTCGATCGTCGGCATCTCCAGCCTCGGCTCGATGCGCGTGCTCGAGAACTACACACTCGTCGGCGCCTCGAAGGCGGCGCTGGAGTCGGTGGTCAGGCACCTCGCGGTCGAGCTCGCCCCCCGCGGGATCCGCGTCAACGCGGTCTCGGCCGGGCTCGTCGAGACCGAGGCCCTGGAGCACTTCCCCAACCGCGAGGACATGCTGGCTGCCGCGCGCGGGCGCACACCCGCCGGCCGGATGGTCGAGCCGGACGACGTCGCGCGGGCGGTCACCTTCCTCTGCTCGCCGGAGGCGACGATGGTGGTCGGGCACACGCTCGTCGTCGACGGCGGCTACTCCCTGCCCGCCTGACGCCGTGGAGCCGACCGAGGAGAACGTCCGCGCGTGGAACGAGGCCCACCAGCCTCCGGAGCGACTCCAGCCGGGGCTGCCCGAGGTCGTCCGGGAGCGGCTGCCGGAGCTGGAGGGGCGCCACGTCCTCCACCTCCGCTGCGCGACCGGTGAGGCGACCGCCGAGGTCGCGGGCCTCGGTGCGTTCGTCACGGCCGTCGACCCGTCCGCCCCGGACCTGACCGCGGCGCGCGCGAACGCTCCGACGGCCGCCTTCGTCCACGCAGAGCTCGACCGCCTGCCCCTCGAGCTGTTGCGCTCGCGCTTCCACCTCGTCTACGCGGCCCGCGGGACGCTCGTGGAGGTCCGGGACGCCGACGCCTTCGCCCACGGCGTGCACGGCGCGCTGCGCCCCCGCGGCTTCCTCCTGCTCCACGACGAGCACCCGCTCGTCCACCGGCTCGACCACCTTCTCCACTGGCGCGGCGACTACTTCGACGGACGGGAGGTCCGGCTGGGCGAACTCGTGACCGCGCTTGCGCAGGGCGGGCTGAACATCCGCCGGCTCGAGGAGCTGCGCCCGAGCGATCCGGCCCGGCGGCACGATCCGCGGGCCCCGGGCGAGCTCGTGCTCGTCGCGCAGCGCCCCGGTTAGCGTTTGCGGCGGCGGGGTAGCGACCGGGCATGTACTCCCCTGTCGGGCTCACCGTCGGACTGATCCTGATCGCGGTCGGCGCCATCCTCGTCTGGGCCGTCACCGGCGAGACGAGCGGCGTGGACATCAACGCCGTCGGCTGGATCCTCATGATCGTCGGCTTCGTAGCCGCACTCCTGTCCCTCATCTTCTGGGCCGGGTGGTGGGACCGGGGCTATCGCCGTCGCGAGTACGTCGAGGGCGAGCCGGCCCGCCGGCCGCGGCGCCGCCGCGTCGTCGAGGAAGAGGACGACGGCCCGCCGCCGGTCTAGCGGCAGCTTCCAGGCCGATCGCGCGCGCTAGTTTCGGCGGGTGCAGGCGTCCGCCGACCGCTCCGCCCTGCCCGTCGCCGCGCTGAGGATCGCGCTCGCCGCCTTCGTCCTCGCCTGGATCTTCGGCCCGTACCAGCTCCGCTCGTCCGTGCCCGTCCTGCTCGTGTTCCTGATCGCGCTCGGGCTCGAGATCCACTTCTTCGTCGGAGTGCTGAAGGCGCCCACAGAGCGCCCGGAGCGGGACCGCGGCCCGCAGGCCGTCGACCGGGAGCGCTTCGGGTATCCCCACGACGTCGAGGACCCGTACGAGGAGGAGCTCGACGACGCCGACGACTTGCCTCTCCCGCCTGCCGGACGGCGGCGGCCTGGGCGCCGCCTCCTCGTCGGGCTCGGGCTGATCGGCGCGCTGGCCCTCCTGCTGTGGGTCGTCGAGTCGCGCACGGGCTGGGCCGGGCTCTCGGCCGAGACCCGGGCCGAGGCGACGGCCCGCTTCTCGGCGGAGGCGTCGCGCGTCGCCGCGAAGCCCGTCGCCATCAGGTGCGACGAGTCGGGTCAGTACGTCGGCGCCGTCCAGCACGCCGACGGCGTCGCGAAGGTCGGAGGCGACCTCGCGTTCCTCACGCCCGAGCGCTGCCTCGACCTCTACCGGCTCGCGTTCGACGGCGAGGTCAGGGGCAGCCGGACCGGCCGCGCCCTCGCGGTCCTCGCCCACGAGGCCTGGCACCTGCGCGGCGTGCGGGACGAGGGGACGACCGAGTGCTACGCCCTCCAGTCGGGCGTCGAGCTCGGGCGCCGGCTCGGCCTCTCCCTGGAGACCGCACGCGGTCTGATGCGGCAGCAGCTCGCGGAGAACAGGCTCCACGAGCGCGGCAGCGCCGAGTACCTGCTGCCGGCCGGGTGCCGCGACGGCGGCGAGCTCGACCTCGACGCCGACGACCCGGAGTTCCCCTAGTGGGGCACTAGACGCCCTCGATCCGCGCGAGCGCTTCGTCGACGTCCGCGTCGGAGATCGTCAGCGGAGGCGTCGCCGAGATCAGCGACCCGTCCTCGCCGGCGGGGACGACGAGCACCCCGCGCCGCCACGCCTCCTCCCAGTCGCCCGGACGCGAGCGCAACAGCCCGCGCCCGTCGAAGCCGGCGCGGGCGAAGCGCCCCCCCGCTTCGACGACCCGGCCCAGCAGAGCCGGCACCTCCTCGAGGACGACGTGGGCCGCCGCGCAGGCGAGCGGGTTGAGGACGTGCGTGTGCGTGAGCACGTCCTCCGGGCCGAGCCGCCAGGCGTCTTCGAGCTCCGGGCGGAGGAACAGGGCCGCCGAGATCGGCAGCCCGTGGCCGAGCGCCTTCCCGACCGTGAGCACGTCCGCGACCGGCTCGCCCGGCCAGAGCTCGCCGACGCGGCCGAGCCCGGCGTAGATCGCGTCGACGACGAGCAGCGCGCCCGCCTCGTCGCAGCGAGCGCGTAGCGCCTCCAGCCAGCCCTCGGGCGGCACGCGCGCGCCGGCCCGCCCCTGGACGGGCTCGGCGATCACGCAGCCCGCGTCGGCCGGCAGCGGGCCGGGGTCCTCGCCGTACGGACGCCGATGGACCGGGCCCGGCAGCCAGGGGGCGAACGGCTCGCGGAAGCGCTCGAAGCCTGTCGCCGCAAGCGCAAGCAAACCCGTTCCGTGGTAGGCGCCGCCGAAGGCGACGATGCCCGGCCGGCCGGTGGCGAGCAGCGCCGTGCGAAGCGCGATCTCGACCGCGTCCTCCCCGGTGACGCCGAACTTGGCGGGCCACGGGAGGCGCCGGCGGAGGCCGACGGCGATCTCGGCCTCGGCGAGGTCGCCGAGCGCGTGGGCGACGGGCTGAGCCGCGATCGCCGCGGCCACGCGCCGGTCCCGGTGTCCGAGCGCCGCGACGCCGAACCCCGCCGAGAGGTCGATGTACTCCCGCCCGTCCGCGTCCCAGACCCGGGAGCCCTGGGCCCGGGCCCAGATCACCGGCCGTTCTGCCCCGGGTTGCGGAGCGGATGGAGCAGCCGGCCGACGGTGTCTGCCGCGACGTAGCCGGCGATCTTCGGGTTCTCCTGGAGCCGTCGCAGGGAGTACTCGTACCAGTGCATGCCGAAAGGCACGTAGATCCGGAGGCGGTGGCCCTCGCTGACGAGCTCGTCGCCGAGCTCGGGCCGTACGCCGAGCAGCGTCTGGAACTCGTACTCGTCGCGCCCGAGCCCGCGCTCCGCCACGGCCCGCCGGCCCTGCTCGAGCAGCCACTCGTCGTGGGTCGCGATCCCGACGTAGCAGCCCGCGTCGAGCAGCGCGTCGAGCACGCGCACGAAGTTCGTCCGCACCGCCTCGAACTCGCGGAACGCGATCGTCGCCGGCTCCACGTAGATCCCCTTGCAGAGGCGGACGTTCGGCCTGAGGTCGGCAAGCGCGTCGACGTCCGCGAGGGTCCGCTTCAGCGTCGCCTGGAGGACGACGCCGACGCGGTCGTGGCCGCCCTCGCGCAGTTCGCGGTAGAGGGCGAGCGTGTCGTCCGTCGTCGAGGACTCCTCCATGTCGATTCGGACGAAGTTGCCCCGCGCGGCCGCGTCGACGACGAGCGACTCGAGGTTCTCGCGGCACAGGTCGAGGGAGAGCTCGAGGCCGAGCCCCGTCAGCTTGAGGGACACGTTCGCGTCCAGGCGCTCGCGGTCGATCGTCTCCAGCACGTCGTGGTAGGCGCCCGCGATCGCGCGGGCCTCGTCGGCGTGCGTGATCTCCTCGCCTAGGACGTCGATCGTCGCCAGCTTCGCGCCGGTGTTGAGGCCGCGTACGACGCGGACCGCGTCCTCGAGCTCGGGGCCGGCGATGTAGCGCTCGGCGAGCCGGCGGACGACCGGCTTCGGAATCGCGGGGAGGAGCGTGACGAGAGCGCGGTCGAGGATCGCCACGAGCGGCGAGAGTCTATTGCTCGCGCATGAACCCCTGGCGGGCGGCCGACACGAGCGCGACCGCCTCGGGGAAGAGGACGCGCATCGCGTCCCGCAGCGCCAGCGCCTGCTCGTCCGGCCCGCCGGCGGCCTGGACCTGCTGGAGCGCCGCGGCCGTCAGGGCGACGGCGGTGTTCAACGTCAGCGTGGCGAACTGCTCGCGCTGCGACTCGTGGACGACCTCGGCCTGCCGCTCCGCGAACTCGCGGAGGCTCCGCATCAGGTCCTCCGGGTCGCCCCCGAAGGGAAAGCCGAACGGGCTACCCTCCACGCCCTCAGCGTAGCGGAGCCTTGTAGCCCGCCTCGATCTCGGCGACGAGCGCCTCGACCGCCGCCGTGCCCGCCTTCATCGCCTCGGCGAAGGGGGAGCCCCCCGCCGTGCCGAGCGCCACCTCGAGCCGCCGCGTGGCCGCCCCGATCTCGTCGAGGAGCGCCGGGGTGGCGAGCCGCGGCGGGGCGCCGACGACGTGCTCGAGCGAGAGCGCGGCCTCCTCGGCCTCGTCGATCCCCGGCGGATTCTCGCGCAGGCGCAGGGCGACGAGCTGCGAGCGGAGCTCCTCCAGCTGCCCTCCGCCCGCCGCGTCGGCGGCCAGCTCGACCAGCGCGGCGATCGACGCGGCGTCCCGGACGACCCAGCGGCTCTCGACCGGCTCGCCCCCGGCGTCGAGCGCGAGCCACGACCGCCCGGCCGCCGACTCGTACGCGCAGAGGTACGTCCGACGCCCCGGAGCGGGCTCGGCGGCGAGCACACCGCCGAGGCGCTCGCCCTCGGCCGCGAAGCGCCCGGCCGCCTCGGCGATCCCCTCCAGGTCCACTCGCCGAGAATACGAGCATGCGGGCCGAGATCGCACAGCGGTTGTTCGCGGGGCTGGGGCCGACCTACGACCGCAACGCCGCGCTCCGCTCGCTGGGCCAGGATCCCCGCTGGCGGCGCTTCCTCGTCTCCCGCGTCCCGGCCGGCTCGGACGTCCTCGACGTGGCGACCGGGACGGGCGCGGTCGCGCTCGAGCTGCTCGGGCGCGGCTGCACCGTCACCGGGCTCGACCAGAGCGCCGGGATGCTGTCCGTCGCCCGCGCCCGGCTGGGAGACCGCGTCCGCCTGGTCGAGGGAAGAGCCGAGCGACTGCCCTTCGAGGACGCGGCCTTCGACGCGCTCACGTTCACGTACCTCCTTCGGTACGTGGACGACCCAGGCGACGTCCTCCGGGAGCTGGCGCGGGTCGTGCGGCCGGGCGGGACGATCGCGATGCTCGAGTTCGCCTTGCCGCGGCCGCCCTGGCGCTGGGCATGGGACGTGTACGTCGACCGCGTGCTGCCCCTCTCGCGGGCGCCGGAGTGGCGGGAGGTCGGACGCTTCCTCGGGCCCAGCATCCGCGAGCTCTGGGAGCGCGTCCCGCTGGAGCGGCTGCTCGAGCTGTGGCGCGGGGCCGGCGTCGCCGAGCCTCGCCATCGGACCCTGAGCCTCGGCGGGGGGATCGTGGTCTGGGGCCGGCGCGCATGACCAGGCCGCGAGCTGCTGCGCACTTCGCGGGGGCCCCGGAGTGAGACCGGCCTTCTACGCCCTCGCCCCCGGCGGCTGGCGCGACTACGTGACGCTCCTCCACCCGCCCTACACGCTCTGGCACCTCTCGTACGTCGTGCTCGGCGCGGCACTCGCGCCGGAGCTGGCGGCCGACCGGCTCGGGTGGACGCTGGCCGCGTTCGCGCTCGCCATGGGGGTGGCCGCGCATGCCCTGGACGAGCTCAGGGGACGGCCCCTCCAGACGAGGATCCCGGACGCGCTGCTCTGGGCGCTGGCCGTGGCGTCGCTGGCCGGCGCGGTGGCGATCGGCGCGCTCGCAGCGGCGTGGTGGACGCCCTGGCTGCTGGCCTTCGTGGCCTTCGGCGCCTTCGTCGTGCCGGCGTACAACCTCGAGCTCTTCGGCGGCCGGTTCCACAACGGCCTCTGGTTCGCGCTCGCCTGGGGCGGCTTCCCCGCGCTGACCGGCTACGTCGCGCAGGCCGAGGCGATCCGCGCCGAGGCCGTCCTCGCGGCCGTGGTCGCCACGCTGCTCTCATGGGCCCAGCGCGTGCTCTCCACGCCGGTTCGTGCCGTCCGTCGCAGGGGCCTGGAGCCGTCGAGCCTGAAGGACGCACCGGAGCTCGGACTGCGGATCCTGAGCGCGGCGACGGTCGCCCTCGCCGTCGCCCTGCTGGTGTTTCGCTGGTCGGCCTAGGATGGGGTCGTGGAGACCGAGTGGGTTCTCCAGGTCGCCTTCGCAGCTGCGGCCCTCCTCGCGGCCGCGACGCTCGGCCTGACCGCCTGGGGCCTGGCCGGACGGGCCGCGGCAGCGGTCGTCTCC
>JACVRU010000125.1 GCA_014534295.1 Thermoleophilia bacterium
CGAGGCGCACGAGCACGGCCTGCTCGGCACGCCCCGCGAGCTCGAACCCCTGCTCCCGGTACCACTCGAGCAGCTCCTGCTCGAGGTCGACGATCCGACCGGTGCCCTTGAAGCGATACCCGCGGCGGGTGCCGACGTCGACCACGTTGACCTCGATCGCAGGGTTCGCGCGCAGGTTCGCGACCGTCTGGGGCGAGCGGAGGTCGGCGAAGACGAGATGCTCGTCGTCGTAGACCAGCGTGGTGCCCTTCGGCGAGAGGTTCGGCGTGCCGTCCGGGCAGACCGTGGCCGCGAAGCCGAGGCGCACGTCGCGGACGAGCTGACGGACCTCCTCGTCCAGCATCAGAAGGCGTCCGCCGTCCGCCGCAGGCCGTCCGGGCCTACGGAGACAACCTCGAAGGAGACGTCCAGCCCGTCGCACTCGGGATGGGCCGCGAGCCAGGCCTCGGTTGCCCGCCGCACGCGGCGCTGCTTCTCGGCGCCGACGAACTCGGCCGGCGCGCCGAAGTCCTCTCGGCCACGCTGCTTCACCTCGCAGAAAACGAGCCGGCGCCCGCGGCGCACCACGAGGTCGAGCTCGTTCCCGCCCGCCCAGGCGTTCTCGGCGAGGATCCGGTAGCCGCGCAGCCGGTAGTGCCTACGCGCCAGCCGCTCGCCGGAGTTCCGCATGCGCGTAAGCGCGCGCCCGCCAGGAGCGGCGGTGGATCGGGGACGGCCCGTGGGCGAGCACGCGGCGCGTGTGCTCGGGCGTGATGTAGCCGACGTTGGTCGAGAAGCGGTAGCTCGGGTAGACGGCGTCGAGCCGCCGCATCAGCCGGTCGCGCGTCACCTTCGCGACGATCGACGCGGCCGCGATCGCGGCGCTCTTCTCGTCGCCGTCCACGACCGCACGGTGCTCGGGCGCGAGCTTGCCGAGGCGGAACCCGTCGACGAGGCACGCCTCCGCCGGCGGCGACAGCTCCCACAGCACCCCCCTGAGACCACGCAGGTTCGAGCGGTGGAGCCCGTTGCGGTCGATCTCGGAGGCCGGGATCACCCGGACCGCGACCCGCTCGGCCGAGCAGAGCACCGCGTGGAAGAGTTCCTCGCGCGTCTCGGGCGCGCACTGCTTCGAGTCGTTGAGGAACGCGAGCGGGCGGACGCGGTGGTCCCGCAGCCGGCCGTAGTCGAGCAGGACGCCGGCGACGACGAGCGGCCCGGCAAGGGACCCCCGCCCCGCCTCGTCGGCCCCGGCGACCAGGCGCGCGCCGAGCCTGCGGTCGAACTGGAGCAGCTTGCGGCCCGTCCGTCTCACCGCGCCGAGGATAGCGGGCGAAGTCGGACTCAATCGTGCCGTCAAAGTGCCAGCCGGATCACGATCTGGCCCTGGTTCAGCTCACCCGTCTCCTCGAAGCCGTAGCGCCGGTAGAAGCCGCCCGGCCCGGCCTCGCCGGGGACATAGCTCGACCTGAGCTCGGAGCCGCCGGGGCGGCTCCGAACGTGATCGACGAGCAGGTCGAGCGCACGGCGGCCGTAGCCCCGTCCCTGGTGGCTGCCGGCGATCATGAGCCGCCAGAGGAAGTACTCCGGCGTGTCGGGGTCGTCGTAGAGCATCACGAAGCCGACCGGCTCCTCATCCGCGTAGACGGCTCGGAACCAGGCCTTCGGCTCGAAGTACGCCTCGGCGATCGAGACCGAGTTCGGAGCCACGAACCCCTCCTGGCCCGGCGCCACCGCGAGCGCGCAGACCGCCCGGACGGTGTCCGCCGTCACTTCGCGCAGCGTGATCTTGGCCAAGGGCCCTAGGTCGGCTGCGACTCGACCGGCTGAGGCTCTTCGGCCGCATCGGGCTCGGGCGCGACCTCCGCGGCAGCCGCCTCCATCTCGGGCGCCTCGGTCACCTCGCCGTCGACGTCCGCCGGGCGCCGTCCGTACGCGACCTCGCGGACGCGGGCCTTCTTGCCGACCTTGCCGCGCAGGTAGTAGAGCTTCGCGCGGCTGACGTCGCCGATCGCGGCGACCTCGATCTTCTCGATCTTCGGCGAGTGGAGCGGGAACGTCCGCTCGACGCCCACGCCGAACGAATGCTTGCGGACGGTGAACGTCTCGCGCACGCCGGCGCCCTGCCGCTTGATCACGATCCCCTCGAAGACCTGCGTCCGCCGGCGCTGGCCCTCGATCACCTGGAAGTGGACGCGAACCGTGTCCCCGGCCTTGAAGCGGGGGATTCCGCCGCGCAGCTGACTGCGCTCGAGTTGCTCGATGACCTTGCTCATAGAGGGAACCGGCCCGGAAACCGGACGGGAATCGTAGCAGCGGCTACCTGATGGAAATCCGGTTCGGCGGCCAGTAGACGGCGAACACCCTGCCGATGATGTTCTCGCGCGGGACCGTCCCCCACTGGCGCGAGTCGCAGGAGTGCGTGCGGTTGTCGCCGAGGAAGACGTAGTGGCCGGGCGGCACCCTGCGGGGCGGCTGGGAGTCCGTGCCGAGCCGCCCGCCCGTGATGTACGGCTCCATCAGCCGCCGGTCGTCGACGAAGACGATCCCGGACTCCATCCGCCACGTCTCGCCCGGCAGCGCGATCAGGCGCTTCACGAAGGTGCCGCCCGCGCCGCATTCCTGCTCGGCCTCGGGCGGCGTCTCGAAGACGATCACCTCGCCGCGCTCCGGCTGCTTGAAGCGGTAGACGAGCCGGTTGGCGAGGACGCGATCCGAGAAGCGCGACTCGCAGCCGTCGCCGGGCTTCGCACAGTGGAGCGTCGGCTCCATGGACGAGGACGGGATCCGGTACGGGTTCACGACCCACGCCTTGATCGCGAGCACGATCGCGATCGCGCCGACGATCGTCACGGCCCAGTCGATCGCCACGCGCCAGGCGTGCGGCAGCCCCCCGGTCAGACGGTCGACGGGGTTCCTCACAGAGCCGTCCGAGCCCTGCTCTGCGCGCGGCGCCACCCGGCGATGCGCGCGTGGTCCCCCGAGAGCAGCACGTCCGGCACGCGCCAGCCGCGGAACTCCGCCGGGCGCGTGTAGTGCGGGTATTCGATACCGCCCTGGAGCTCCGCGGAGAAGCTCTCCTCGAGTCCGGACTCCTCGCTCCCGAGCGCCCCGGGCAGCCTCCGGCCGACGGCGTCGAGGACGACCATCGCCGGCAGCTCGCCGCCCGAGAGCACGTACGGGCCGATCGAGATGCGGTCAGTGGCGAGATGCTCGAGGATCCGCTCGTCGAAGCCCTCGAAGCGGGACGAGAGGAGGGTCAGCGCGGGCTCCGCGACCAGCTCCTCGACGAGCTCCTGGTCGAGCTGGCGGCCGCCCGGAGTGAACGCCAGCACGCGCTGCTCCGGGGCACCGCCGTAGACGGCGTCGAGCGCCGCCGCGACGACGTCGACGCGCAGCACCATCCCGGCGCCGCCGCCGTAGGGCTCGTCGTCGACCTGGCCGGCCCTGAGCGGCGAGTACTGGCGGTAGTTGAAGAGCCGCAGGACGAGCTCGTCCCCCAGCACCGCCGCGAGCGGGCGCTGCTCCGTCAGCCAGCCGAAGGCATGCGGGACGAGCGTGAAGACGTCGATCTGCATCAGGAGTCGAGAGGATCGGCGAAACCGGGAGCGACGACGATTGTGCCAGCGGCGACGTCGACGTCGCGTACGCACGCGTCGACGAAGGGAAGCAGTAGCCGGCCCTCGTCGAGCTCGAGGACGTCGTTGGCGACGCCCGGCTCGACGGCGGTCACGCGACCGAGCGCACGCCCTCCCTCCTCCACCACCTCGAGCCCGACGAGCTCGAGCGCATACCACGTCTCCGGCTCCTCGGGCGGTGCCAGGGCCGCCCGCGGAACGGCGAGGACGGCGCCGCGGGCGACGGCCCGGTCGAGCCGGATCACGGGGCGGCCGCGGGCCTGCTTCGAGGCGACCACAACCGCCGGCTCGCCGTCGACGAGCAGCGCCGCCCCTTCGGCGAACCAGCGAGGCTCCTCGCTCGCGTCCTCGACGGCGAAGCTGCCGTCGAGCCCGTGCGGCCGGCCGACGCGGCCGACCGCGACCAGATCAGCCACCCTCTGCGATCTCGACCGTGACGCGCTCGTTCGTCCGCGTCGCGCTCGCGCGCACGACGGTTCGCAGCGCGCGGACGAGCCGGCCCTGGCGCCCGATCACCTTGCCGACGTCGTCGGGCGCGACGTGGAGCCGCAGGACGACGTAGCCGTCCTCGCGCTCCTCGCGCTCGACGCGA
>JACVRU010000044.1 GCA_014534295.1 Thermoleophilia bacterium
GGCCTGCTGATCCACTCGACCGCCGGCTTCATCGACCCCGGCTGGAACGGGCAGGTAACGCTGGAGCTGTCGAACGTCTCCAACCTGCCGATCACGATCTACCCCGGGATGAAGATCGGGCAGATCTCCTTCGTGCAGCTGACGGAGCCCGCAGAGAGCCCCTACGGGAGCGGCGAGATCGGCTCGAAGTACCAGGGCCAGCGCGGGCCGGTCCCGAGCCGGTACTGGCAGAACTTCGATGGGGACGCCGGATGATCCTCGTCACCGGGGCGACCGGCTTCATCGGGCCGAAGGTCGTCCACGCGTTGCGCGCGCAGGACCTGCCCGTGCGCGCGCTCGTCCGCGACCGGCGAAAGGCGCGTCAGCTCGAGGCGTGGGGCGCGGAGCTCGCCCAGGGGGACACGACGCGACCCGACACGTTGCGGGCCGCCGTCGTGGGCTGCAGGGCGGTCGTCCATCTCGTCGGGATCCGCACCGGGCGGCCCGAGCAGTTCGAGGCGGTGATGATCCGCGGCACGCGCGACCTCGCGGCCGCTGCGAAGGAAGCCGGAGTGGGCCGTTTCGTCCACATGAGCGCCTCGGGCGTCGGCGAGGCGACCAAGGACCTGACGCCCTACTACCGGGCTAAGCTCGCCGCCGAGCAGGCCGTGGAGCGCTCGGGGATTCCGTTCGTGATCTTCCGGCCGACGTTCGTGTTCGGCCGGGACGGAGGCGTGCTGCCGACGTTCATCCGCCTCGCCCGCTGGCTGCCCGCGACGCCCGTGATCGGCGCCGGAGACACTCGGATCCAGCCGATCTGGATCGACGACCTCGCGGCGTTCTTCGCGGAGGCCGCCCACCGGGACGACGTCTCGGGCCGGGTCTTCGAGCTCGGCGGGCCGGATGCGGTCAGCCTGACCGAACTGTTCGAGCGGATCAGGGCGGCGCTCGGTGTGCGCCGACGGCCACTTCTCCACGTTCCCGTCCCCGTCGTCCGGGCCCAGGCGACGCTGCTCGAGTTGCTGCCGAACCCGATGATCACGCGCGACGACCTGAAGATGCTGACCGCGCTCGACCACGTCGCCGACGTGCGGCCGGCGGTCGAGACGTTCCGCCTCCCGCTCGTCCCGCTCGACGAGCAGATCCGCCGCGCGGCCTGAAAAGGGAAGGGGCCGCTCTCGCGGCCCCTTCGGTCGGCTACCAGCGTTGGATTGGTAGGGGCGCAGTTGCTCCCCCACGCTGGCTAGGCGGTTCCCCTTGGGTCCCGGGGATGCGCCTCCCTACCCGCCGGCACCTCCGCTGCCCGTGCTACTGGAAATCTCCAATCCGGACCACCTCCTTTCCGCGGTCCTCAGACTGTACCTATTCGAGGACGACGGACAACTCCAGCGGCGGGTCGAGCGGGACGCCGACGGAGAGAAGGCCCGGCGCGTCGAGCGGCGACGCCGAGACGATCAGCGCGCCCGGCTCGACGAGCTCCCGGACGCGCGGAAAGAGAGCGGCCCCATCCTGACCCGGTGCGATCACGACCACGTCGAAGACGTCCTCCACCGGCTCGAGCGACTCGACGACCTCCACCCACTCCTCGAGACCGGCCTCGGCGACCCTCGCGCGCAGCGCCGGGTCGGCGTCGACCGTCACTACCCGTCCGCTGAAGGAGCGCACGCCCGCGCCGAGCCAGATCGTGGCGCAGGAGCCGAGCTCCAGGACGCCGCAGTCGTTCTGCGGAGAGACGACCGCGAACAGGAAGCGGCCGAGCGGCGTGTCCTCCAGGACTGCGCGGACACGGTCGTCGAGCACTAGTCCGCGACCTCGACGTAGATCATCCCGTCCTCGGCGACGACGCCATACGTCTCGACAGGCTCGTAGGCCGGCAGGGAGAGCGGCCGCCCGGTGCGCAGATCGAAGTGCGAGCCGTGGCGTGGGCAGACGACCGTGCAGCGCTCGGGCTCCCACTCGCCCTCGACCAGCGGCCCGTCGTCGTGCGAGCACCGGTCCTCGAGCGCGAAGTACTCGCCGCCGCAGTTGTAGACCCCGACGATCGTCGCGCCCGCGGGGACGATCCTCATCGAGCCCGGCGGCAGCTCCTCGACCGGGCAGACCTCGTAGCGGGCCACTAGCGGACGTCGATGTCTTCGTCGGCGTCCGTCTCGGCGCCGGTCGCCCTGCCGAGCGCGACCTTCAGTGTGTGCAGGCCCAGGATCGCGCACTTGAGCCGCACCGGCGTCAGCGGGATGCCGACCTCGTCGAGCAGCTCGTCCTTGTCGAAGGCGAGCACCTCGGCCGCCCTCCGCCCCTTGACCAGCTCGGTCAGCATCGACGTCGACGCCTGGCTGATCGCGCAGCCCCGGCCCTCGAACCGCACGTCCCCGATCGTCTCCCCGTCCTCGTCGAAGGCGACGGTGATCGTCACCTCGTCGCCGCAGAGCGGGTTCATCCCCTCGGCGGAGGCGCCGGCAGGCTCGATCCGCCCGTGGTTGCGGGGGTTCTTGTAGTGGTCGAGTATGTTCTCGCGGTAGAGGTCGTCGAAGCCGCTCACGAGGCCAGCGTAGCGGTCAGCCAAGCAGCTTCTTCGCCTTGCGCACTCCCTCGACGAGCCGGTCGATCTCCTCGGGAACCGTGTAGAGGTAGAAGCTGGCCCGGTTCGTGGCAGCCACGCCGAGCTTGGTCATCAGCGGCTGGCAGCAGTGGTGGCCCGCGCGGATGGCGACGCCCTCGAGGTCGAGGATCTGAGCGACGTCGTGCGGATGGACGCCGTCGACGTTGAAGGAGACGATCCCGGCGCGGCGATCCGCCGGCGGCCCATAGAGCGTCACGCTCGGAAGCTCCGAGAACCGGCCGAGGGCGTACTCGACGAGCTCGTGCTCGTGCTGCTCGATCGCCTCGAAGCCGATCTCCCCGAGGTAGTCGATCGCGGCTCCCAGGCCGACGGCCTCGGCCATCGGGGCCGTACCGGCCTCGAACTTGTGCGGCAGGTCGCCCCAGGTCGTCTCCTCGAGCCGGACCTTCTTGATCATGTGGCCGCCGAGCAGGAACGGCTCCATCGCCTCCAGCAGCTCGGCGCGGCCCCAGAGCACGCCGATCCCGCTCGGGCCGCAGAGCTTGTGCCCCGAGAAGGCGAGGAAGTCGCAGCCGAGCGCCAGCACGTCCACGCGCTTGTGGGGGACGGCCTGCGCGGCGTCGCAGACCATGATCGCGCCGCGCTCGTGCGCCCATGCGGCGAGCCGCGCGACGTCGTTGACGGTGCCGAGTGAGTTCGAGACGAGGTTCGTGGCCACGACCTTGGCCGTCCCCCGGCCGACGACCGCCTCGAGCTCGTCCAGCCGCAGCTCGCCCCCGGCGTCGAGCGGCAGCATCCGGAAGGACGCGCCAGTGCGCCCGGCGATGTACTGCCAGGGAACGAAGTTCGAGTGGTGCTCCAGCTCGGTGACGAGCACGACGTCTCCGGGCCCGAGATTCGTCAGGCCCCACGCGTAGGCGACGAGGTTGAGCGACTCGGTCGCGTTGCGGGTGAAGATCACCTCGCGGGCCTCGGGCGCGTTGATCAGCCGGCACGACTTCTCCCGCGCGGCTTCGAGTGCCTCGGTGGCGCGCTCCGCGAGCTGGTAGACCCCGCGGTGGACGTTCGCGTACGACGTCTCGTAGAACCGCGTCATCGCCTCGAGCATCTGCCGCGGCTTCTGCGAGCTCGCGGCGGAGTCGAGGAAAGCGAGCGGCTTGCCGTGGAACGACTGGTCGAAGATCGGGAAGTCGGCCCGGAGCTTGTCTGCGTCGAGCGTGGGCTTCGCCGTCACGGCCATGGGTCCAGGCTACACCCGAGGGACGAAGCGCTCGTCCGTGAAGACCAGCCCCGCCACGGCGAGCGCCGTGCCCCCGAGGACGGCGATCACCTCCCAGGGGCCGGGGAGCGCGAGCTCGAAGAACTGGCGGCTCCAGGCCCAGACGAGCGTGATCGCGTACGCGACCAGCAGCGCGACGCAGAGTGCGAGCACGGCCCGGCCGCGGCGGCGCTCCGTCGCCTCGAGCGCGACGACGAGGTAGAGCCCGACGAGGATCAGCACCGAGGTGGCGACCGTCCTCGCCTCCACGAGCGGAGCCTCGACGACGCTGAGCGAGAAGTGGTACGCGGCGAGCACGCCGAGGCCCGCCGCCGTCCCGGCCGGCACCGCGAAGCGGGCCACGTCCCGGAGGAACCCCGACGTCCGCCACGGCCCGGAGCTCGGCGCCAGCGCGAGGAAGAACCCGGGGATGCCGATCGTCAGCGCCGCGGCCAGGGTCAGATGCCGCGGCAACAGCGGGTAGGGCGTCGCCGTCACGCCGACGAGCAGGACGAGGAAGGCGGCGAAGACGGACTTCGTCACGAACAACTTGGTCACGCGCTGGACGTTCCGGAGGATCTTCCGGCCCTCGGCGACCATCGCCGGCACGGCAGCGAAGTCGCCGCCGACGAGGACGACGTCGGCGACGCTCCGGGCCATCTCCGAGCCGCTGCCCTGGGCGAACGCGAGCCGCGCGGCCTTCAGGGCCGGCACGTCGTTGACGCCGTCGCCGACCATCGCCACGTAGTGCCCGCGCTCGCGCAGGCTCTCGACGAAGCGCTTCTTGTCCTCGGGGGTCACGCGCCCGTGGACGGCGTCCGACTCGATCCCGGCGTCACGCGCGATCGCCTCGACGGTCCGCTGGTCGTCGCCGGAGAGCACTTTCAGCTCGACCCCCTCGGCCCGGAAGAACTCGACCGTCTCCCGCGCCTCCGGGCGCAGCTCCTCGGCGAGAGTCACCCGACCGAGCGGCCGGAAGTCGTCCCGTCCGAAGCCGAGTACACGCCGGCCGGCGCCGTCCGTCTCCAGCCCGAAGAGCTCCGGCGCGCCGAGCACGTACTTGCCGTCGCGCAACCGGAGCGCGCTGTAGCGCTTGCTCGACGAGAAGGGCTCGTACTCGAGCGGCTCCTCGGGCTCGGCCGGGAAGGCCTCTGCGATCGCCTTCAGCGTGGCGTTCCTGCTCGGGGAGCTGGCTGCGAATCGGCCCAGCTCGCCGGCCAGCTCGGGCGGGTCGACCTCGAGCACGCGCAGCTTCGCCTCGGTGAGCGTCCCCGTCTTGTCGAGGCAGATCACGTCCACGGAGGCGAGGGACTCGATCGCGTTCAGCTGCTGGGCGAGCGCGCCGCGCCGGGCGAGCTGGAGTGCCGCGGCGGCGAAGGTGAGGCTGGCGAGCAGGATCAGCCCCTCGGGGACGAGCGTGACGATGCCCGCGACCGCGGTGGTCACGGCCTCGTCGAGCGGGCCGCCCTCCTCCCAGAGCGAATAGACGAGGATCGCCCCCAGCGGGATCATCACGGCGACGAGAATGAACAGCAGCCGGTTGAGCGCGAGCTCGAGCGGCGAGCGCGGGTGGCGGAACTCACGCGCCTCGCCGGCGATCCGCTGCGCGTAGCTGTCCTCCCCGACCGCCGTCACCTCGTACGCGCCCGCGCCCTCGACGGCGAACGAGCCCGAGCGCACCTCCTCGCCCGGCCCGCGCACGACCGCACGTGACTCGCCGCTCAGGATCGACTCGTCGAGCGCGAGCCCCTCGCTCGAGACGAGCGTGCCGTCGGCGACCACCTGGTCGCCCGCATCGACCTCGACGAGGTCGCCGACGACGACGTCCTCGACGGCCACCTGTCGCGACTCGCCGTCCCGGACGACGGTGGCGTGTGGGGCGACCAGCGCGGCGAGCCGGTCGAGGGCGCGCTTGGCCCGTAGCTCCTGGGCGATCCCGATCGACGAGTTCGCGACGATGATCCCGAGGAAGAGCGCGTCCTGCCACTGGGCGAACGCGAGTGTCAACACCCCCATCACGAGCAGGATCGCGTTGAAGACCGTGAAGACGTTCGCGCGGACGATGCTCGCGGTCGAACGGCTCGTCGCCGGCGGCTCGACGGGCCCGCGTTCGGCGAGGCGCCGCCGCGCCTCGGCCTCGGTCAGGCCCGCTCGGCTCCCGCGATCTGCCATACCAGGCCGTGATGCTCGTAGGCGCGACGCAGCCCGCGGCGCTCGAGCACAGCGAGCATCGCCTCCGGCGGGTGGGTGAAGGAGCGAAAGTCGTTGCGCAGGAGCGCCTGCACCGCGTTGGCGAGCGTGACGAAGACGCGCGAGACCGCGTTGCGGGGCGGGTAGCTGAAGACGACCAGGCGGCGGGCGTGGTCGGCGGCCGCGCCGAGCAGCCGCTCGTAGTCCGGGTAGCAGCACACGACCCGGTTGAGGACGACGACGTCAGCCGCCTCGACCACGTCGGGGTCGGCGGCGATGTCGTGGACGCGCCGGTCGACGCGGTCGCGGACGCCGGCCTCATCAGCGAGCCTGCGCGCCTCCTCCTCGTACTCCGGGGAGAGCTCTAGGTTCGTCGCGCGGGCCGCCCCCGCCCTCAGCAGCTCGAGCTGGAGCTGGCCGACCCCGCCCCCGATCTCCAGCACGGTCGCCCCCTCGATGGCGTGCGCGGCGACGAGGTCTGCGATCCGCTGCGTCGGCCCGTCGAGCCCCCGCTTGCGATAACGCGTCGCGGCACGGCGGGCGAAGCGCCGGTTGAAGAACCGCCCGTACCCACTCGGGTCGCACCCACAGCTCATCGCCGCAATCTACGCCGTCTCGTGATCAGGAGCGCGACGAGCGCGCCGACGAGGGCGCTGGCAGCACCGATCGCGAACGCGATCACGTACGCCGACTCCGCCGGGACGCCGCCGTCGGTCGTGCGGGCGACGAGGAGCGCCGCGCCCACCTGGCCGCCGACGACGCCGCCGATGGTGCGCATGACCGTGTTCATCCCGGTCGCCACGAGCGCGGCGGCGGACCCGCCGAAGAGCGCGAGGATCGGCCCCGAGCCCCAGCCCCAGCGCTCGCCCTCCGTCAGGGCCAGCAGCAGGGCCAGCAGGCCCGCGGACAGGAGCACCGCTCCGGACACCGTCCACGCGAGAGGGCGTCTTGATCGGCGACTCGGGCACGAACAGGATCGGCTTCCGGATCCTCCAGGGCGCCGGCGGCGCCGTCTTCCCGCTCAGCTTCTCGATCATCAAGGACGAGTTCCCGCCGGAGCAGGTGGGCATCGCAGTCGGGGCGGTCTCGGCCGTCTTCGCGGTCGGCGGGCCGCGAGCCTAGCGAGGGCGAACTAGGCTGAAGCTCGTGGACCTCGACGCCGCCGAGCTCCGCGTCCTCGGCTGCCTGGTCGAGAAGCAGCGGACGACGCCGGACGCGTATCCACTCTCGCTGAACGCGCTCCGCCTGGCGTGCAACCAGTCGACGAATCGCGACCCGGTGGTCGACTACGAGGAGGCGACGATCCGCGACGCGCTCGCCGGGCTCTCCCGCCGGGGTTGGGCGCGGCTCGCGAGCGGCCGCGGGTCGCGAGCGGTGAAGTACCGGCACCTCCTCGAGGAGGCGCTCGGGCTCGACGGCCCGGAGCTCTCGCTGCTGGCCGTACTGGTGCTGCGCGGGCCCCAGACTCCCGGCGAGCTGAAGCAGCGCTCCGAGCGGCTGCACGCGTTCGCCTCCGTGGCCGACGTGATCGAGACGCTGGAGCGACTCGGGGTGCGCGAGCTCGTCGCGCGGCTCCCGCGCCGGCCGGGCCAGAAGGAGGAGCGCTACACCCACCGGCTCGGGGAGGAGCCGCCGGACGCCACAGCTCGGCCCGAGGCGGACCGCCTCGGGGCGCTGGAGCGGCAGCTGGCCGAGCTCGAAGAGCGGGTCGCGGCGCTCGAAGGGCGATGAGAGAGGTTCGCGCCGCGGGCCTCGAGGCGCTCGCGCTCGCAACGCAGCTGCTCCGGCGCGCCCGTCTGGCGGACCCCGAGGCGGGCCTGTGGGAGGCAGCCGACCTTCAGTGGTGGTGGCGTAGCCCGCGGCGCTCGGACGAGCTCGAGCAGGTGTTCTGGCTCGACGAGGAGGGACCCGGCGCCGGCGTCGTCCTGACCGAGTGGAGCCGCGCGTGGGGCTGCGATCCACTCGTGGTTCCGGGCGTCTCCCCCGCCGAGATCTGGCCGCACGCGCTCGCGCGGATCGAGGAGCTCGGGCTCGAGCACGTCGAGACGCTCGCCCGGGACGACGACCACGAGCTGCGAGGGCTGCTGGCGGGAAGCGGGTTCGTCGCCGAGGACGACTCCGGCGGGATCACGTGGCTGGAGGCCGAGCGGCGGCCGGAGGTCGTCCCTCCACCGGACGGCTTCAGGATCGTCGACCGCACCGAGACGGGGGACGAGCCGCACCCGATGCGGCGGCGCAACGGGGCGCAAGTCGAGGCGCGCCTGCGGCAGACGCCGCTCTACGAGCCTGGGCTCGATCTCGCAGTCGAAGCCCAGGACGGCGATGTCGCCGGCTACGCGCTCTTCTGGCTCGATCCGGTCACGGAGGTCGGCCTCGTCGAGCCGATGCGGGTCGAGGACGCGTACCAGCGGCGCGGCCTTGCCCGCGCGCTGCTGACCGAAGGAATCGAGCGCCTGGCACGGCGAGGAGCCCGTCGCCTCAAGGTCGGCTATGGAACCGAAGCCGCGAGGGCGCTCTATACCGGCGCCGGCTTCCGGGTCGCCGTCACCGACCGCACGTACCGGCTGACGGCCGCCTAGGCTTGGGGGATCCGCGCCTCGAGCGCGGCGGCGACCGCCTCGCGCACCGGCTCGAGCTCGATGCGATCGAGGATGTCCTGGAAGAAGCCGCGGATGATCAGCCGCTCGGCCTCCGCCTGCGAGAGGCCGCGCGCCATCGCGTAGAAGAGCTCGTCCCGGTCGACGCGCCCCACTGTCGCCCCGTGCGTGCAGCGCACGTCGTTGGCGAGAATCTCCAGGCCGGGGATCGGTACCGCGTGCGCGTCGGGCGAAAGCATCAGCGCACGGCTCTCCTGGTACGCGTCCGTCTGCTGCGCCTCCTTCTCGACGCGGATCATCCCGCGCCAGACGGCGGTCGCCGTGTCGCGGAGCGCGCCCTTGAAGGCGAAGTCGGACGTAGTCGAGGGAGCCATGTGCTCCTGGAACGTGTCGTAGTCGATGTGCTGCTCGCCGTCGGCGAAGTAGGCGCCCGTTACGCGCGACTGAGCGCCCGGCCCCGCGAGGTCGTTCTGGATCCAGGTCTTCCCCTTGCGCGAGCCGAAGCCGCCGGCGACCCAGTCGAGCTCGGCGTCTCGCTCGACCCGGGCGTGGTGGGCCGCGAAGTGCCAGGTGCCGCGGGAGAGGTTCTGGATCGACACGTACTCGAGCTTCGCGGCGTTGCCGACGAAGAGCTCCGAGACCGCGTTCGAGTATGCGGAGAGCTCCGGCGACGCGGACGCGTACTCCTCGATCAGGGAGAAGCGGGCCTCGTCCTCGGCGATCACGAGCAGGCGCCAGAAGAGCGAGCCGCCCTCGGCAGAGTTGGCGATCCGCACGTAGAGCGGCTTGTCGAGCACGACGCCTCCGGGCACGTGGACGAGCAGTCCGTGCTCCCACCCGGCCGCGTTGTGCGCCGCGAATTTCTCGTCCCAGCCGACGAGTTCGTGCAGGCGCTCGTGCTCCTCGCTCAGGGGCGCGAACGTGATCCCCTCGGGAGCACGCTCGATCTCGATCCCGCCCTCGCCGATGAAGGCCAGCCCGGCCACGTCCAGCTCGAGCATGGACTCCGTGGCGATGGCAGGGGACTGTCCCCCAACATGGCTGAAAGATTCAGGGTCGAAGCCCCGCAGGTCCGTGAAGCGCCAGTGCTCCTGGGCCGTGTCCGGCACCGGCAGGGAGCGGTAGGCCTCGAGCGCGGCCGCTCTACTCATACGGCTCGTACCGCCGGTGGAGGATGACCGCGTTGCCGTCCGGGTCTAGGCAGACGGCCATGTGACACACGCCCGTGTCCCCCTCGCCGACGAACTCGACGCCCTTCGCCTTCAGCTCGGCCTTCGCCGCCTCGACGTCCGCGACGCGCACGGCGAAGCCGCCGATGCTCGGCGAGAAGTCGATGTGCTCTCGCTCGGGGTTCCAGAACGCGATCGTCACCTGGCCAGCCGTCAGCTCTGCGCTGTTGTTGGGGTCGACCGGCAGGCCGAGCACGTCGCGGTACCACGCCCGCGAGCGCTCCTCGTCGCGCGTCGCGACCGTGATGTAGTCGACCCGCTCGACCTCCATCAGGGCTTCGTCCCGTCCGGATAGGGCGCGTAGCGACGGTGGAGGAGAATCGCGTTCCCGTCGGGGTCTCGGAAGCCGGCTCCGTGGCAGACGCCGGAATCCCACAGCTCGTTGACCTGGACCCCGTTCGCCTCGAGTTCTGCCCGGGCGTGGGCGACGTCGGCGACGCGCAGCGCGAGGGTGCCCGGCGGCAGGGGCGCGAACTCGTAGTCGTGGCTCTGCGGCGTCATGACCGCGAGCGTGACGTTGCCGACCTCGTACTCGACCCAGTCGTCCCCTGGGGAGTTCGGGTTGCGCCGCAGCCCCAGCACCTCGCCGTAGAAGCGGTTCGCCTGCTCCATGTCGGTGACCGGAACACGGATGTAGTCCACGCGCTCGACCCGCATCAGGGCGTCGTCCCGTCCCGGTACGGGGCGTAGCGGTGGTGCAGCAGCAAGCCGTTCCCGTCGGGGTCGGAGAAGACCGCCCCGTGGCACACGCCCGAGTCCCAGATCTCGCCCCTGAACTCGACTCCCGCCTCCCCGAGTCGCTGCTTGGCGGCCGCGACGTCGGGCACGCGGATCGCGATCGAGCCGAACGGCAGCGGCGCGAAGTCCACGCCGATCGTCTCGGGCTGGACGAGCGCCAGCGTCAAGTTGCCGGTCTCGAACTCGATCCAGGTATCGGAGGAGTTCGGGTTGCGCCCGAACCCGAGCGTCTCGCCGTAGAACCTCGCGGCCCGTTCTCGGTCGCGGGTGGGGACGGCGACGAAGTCGACGCGCTGCGCGCCGATCACGCGTCGAACCTCCGGTGGAGCATGAGCGAGTTCCCGTCGGGATCCTTGAACCACGCCTGCTTGCATACGCCGGTGACGATCGTCTCCCCGTCGAAGACGACCCCCTGCGCCTCGAGCGCGGCCCGGGCGGCGTCTACGTCGGGCACCCGCAGCGCGAGGCCAGCCGGCGACGGCGCGAACTCCTGGCCGATGCTCGACGGGTCGAACACGTCCAGGGTCACCTGGCCGCAGCGGAACTCGAGGTCGTGCCCGTCCTCGGACTCGAGCTCGAGACCGAGCGTCTCCGAGTAGAAGCGCTTCGCACGCGGGATGTCCCGCGTCAGGACGGACACGAAGTCGACCCGCTCGATCTCGATCACTCGGAGTAGGGGGCGTAGCGCCTGTGCAGCAGGAGCCGGTTGCCGTCGGGATCGAGGAACGTCGCCATGTGGCAGACGCCGCTGTCGAACGTGTCGCCCTCGAACTCGACGCCCTTCGCCTCCAGCTCGGCGCGTGCGGCCTCGACGTCGGCCACGCGCAGGAGGGCGATGCCGTTCGGCTGCGGCCTGAACTCGCCGCCGAACCGGGCGGGCTCCCAGATCGCGAAGCAGGTATCGCCGGCCCAGAACTCGTAGCGGGAGTGCTCGTCGGGCCTCAGCTCGAGTGTCTCGAGATAGAAGCGTCGCGCCCGCTCGGCGTCCTGCGACGGGATCCCGACGGTGTCGACCTTCGTGATCGGGCTAGCCAACCGAGCCTTCCATCTGGAGCTGGATCAGCCGGTTCAGCTCGACCGCGTACTCCAGAGGGAGCTCCTTCGTGA
>JACVRU010000064.1 GCA_014534295.1 Thermoleophilia bacterium
ACGTCGAGGTCGGGGTCGTCCTGCTCCGGCACCTCCTGCGCCGTTTCGACGGCAACGAGCGGCTGGCGCTCGCCGCCTGGTACCAGGGCGAGCGCGCGGTCCGGGAGCGCGGCGTCTACGTCGAGTCGAGGTGGTTCGCGCAGGTCGTTCTCGCCCTGCGCCGCCGCGGCGTCTAGCTTTGTGGCTCTGAGGCACGAGGCCTTCTGTCTGGACAGGTCGGCCGAGCGCGAAGCGCATGATCATGCGGCTTCGAAGGACTTAGTGGCTCAGAGCAACTAAGTCCCGAGCGGGTACCGTGCCCATGTGAACCGGCTCGCCGAGGCCACGAGCCCGTACCTGCTCCAGCATGCTGACAATCCCGTCGACTGGTACCCGTGGGGGGAAGAGGCGTTCGCCCGCGCGCGAGCCGAAGACCGGCCGATCCTCCTGTCCGTCGGTTACGCGGCCTGCCACTGGTGCCACGTGATGGAGCACGAGTCCTTCGAGGACGAGGAGACGGCGCGCCTGATGAACGACCTGTTCGTCAACGTCAAGGTCGACCGCGAGGAGCGGCCGGACGTCGACGCCGTCTACATGGACGCGGTCGTCGCCCTCACCGGCCACGGCGGCTGGCCGATGACGGTCTTCCTGACGCCCGCCGGCGAGCCGTTTCTCGGCGGCACGTACTTCCCGCCCGAACCGCGCCACGGGCTGCCCGGGTTCCGCCAGGTGCTCGAGGCGGTCGCGGAGGCGTACCGGGAGCGGCGCGCCGGCGTGGTCGAGCAGGCGCGGACGCTCACCGGCGCGCTCGCGCGCGCGGGCGAGCGGCCGGGGTCGACCGAGCCGCTGAGCTCGGCGATCCTGCACGAGGCTGCTGCAGGCCTCCGCGGCGCCTTCGACGCGCGGTGGGGCGGCTGGGGCGGGGCCCCGAAGTTCCCGCCCGCCTCGACGCTCGAGTTCCTCCTCCGCCGCAACGAGACCGAGCTGACCGCGGCGACGCTCGACGGGATGGCGCGCGGCGGCCTCTACGACCTGCTCGGCGGCGGCTTCCACCGCTACTCCGTCGACGAACGCTGGCTCGTCCCCCACTTCGAGAAGATGCTCTACGACAACGCGCTGCTCGCGTCCGCGTACCTGCACGGCTGGCTCGTCGTCGGGACGCCCCGCTACCGGCAGATCGTCGAGGAGACGCTCGACTACGTCCTCCGCGAGCTCGCCGTCGAGGGCGGCGGCTTCGCCTCCTCGCAGGACGCCGACACCGACGGCGTCGAGGGCCTCACGTATACGTGGACGGAGGAGGAGGGCGCGCCGGCGGAGCTCCTGGAGCCCTTCGAGCACGGCCGCAGCGTCCTCCGCGGCGAGCTCGACCCGGAGACGAAGGCGAGCCTCTTCGAGCTCCGCGAGCGGCGGCCGAAGCCGGCCCGCGACGACAAGGTGATCACGTCCTGGAACGGACTTGCGATCGCCGCGCTCGCGGAGGCCGGGCGGCGGCTCGAGCGCGCCGACTACGTCGCCGCCGCCGCCGAGGCCGCCGAGCTGCTCGCGCGCGAGGACATCCAGCGCAGCTTCCGCGACGGCCGCCCGAGCGGGCCCGGGTTCCTCGACGACTACGCCAACCTCGCGCACGGCCTCTACGAGCTCCACGTCGCCACGGGCGACCTCCGCTGGCTCGAGGAGTCGGTCCGCATCGCCCGCCGCGGCGTCGAGCTGTTCGCCGACGAGCCCCACGGCGGCTTCTTCCTCACGCCGGCGGACGGCGAGCCGCTCGTCTCCCGGCCCAAGGACCTCGAAGACCATCCGCTCCCGGCGGGGAACTCGATGCTCGCCTTCGTGCTGCTGCGGCTGGCGCGGATCTACGGGGACGACGAGCTCGAGCGGGCGGGCGTCGGCGCTCTTCGGCTCGTCCGCGACTCGCTCGGCCGCGTCCCGTATGCGTTCGGCTGGGCGCTCTGCGCACTCGACCTGCACCTGTCCCCGCCGCGTGAGCTCGCGATCGCCGGGCCGCCGCACTCGGCCGTGGCGCGTGCGGCGCTGGAGCCGTTCGAGCCGAATGCGGTGGTCGCCTTCGGGCCGGCGGAGAAGGTCCCGCTGCTCGCGGGCAAGGGCCTCGTGGACGGGAAGCCGGCCGTCTACGTCTGCGAGCGGTTCGTATGCCGGGCGCCGATCACGGGGGCCGCGTGACGATCGTCGCGTGCGGCGGCCAGACCCGGCCCCTGACCGCCTGGCTGCTCGAGCTGACCGGCAAGGAGGACCCGAGCGTCTGCATCCTCGGCACGGCGACGGGCGACGCGAGCATCCCGGGCTACTACGAGACGTTCACGGCGTATCGCTGCCGCCCCTCGCACGTCGACCTCTTCGGCATCCCGCGGCCCGACTGGGGCGAGCACCTGCTCTCCCGCGACCTGATCTTCGTCGGCGGCGGCAACACGGCGAGCATGCTCGGCGTCTGGCGCGCGCACGGCGTGGACGAGGTGCTGCGGCGGGCCTGGCAGCGCGGAGTCGTCCTGGCGGGAGGGAGCGCGGGCGCGATCTGCTGGTTCGAGGCCGGCGTCACCGACTCGTTCCGTGCCGAGCTCGACGGCCTCGACTGCCTCGGCTGGCTACCCGGCTCGTGCTGCCCGCACTACGACGGCGAGGAGCAGCGCCGGCCGGCCTACGCCCGGCTGCTCGCGGAGGGCTTTCCGCCGGGGATCGCGATCGACGACTTCGCCGCGGCGCGGTTCGAGGGCACGGAGCTGGCCGAGGTCGTGACCGCCGCCGACGGCGCGACCGCGTACCGGGTCGACCTGGACGGCGAGACGCCGCTGGAGGCCCGGCGTTTGATGGGCCGGTCAGGCGGGGAGTAGAGCGGCATGGGAATCGGAGTCAGCCTCATACTCATCGCAGTGGGCGCCGTCCTGATCTGGGCCGTGGAGGCTTCGGTCAGCGGCGTCGATCTGACGGCGATCGGCTGGATCCTCCTGATCGTGGGAGCCGCGGGCGCACTCCTCTCGATGATCTTCTGGTCGAGCTGGGGCGGCTGGGGCGGACGACGGGAGACCGTCTATCGCGACGAGCCGCCGCCCTATTAGTCTCTGAGGGGTGGACCCCCGGGAGCTCCTCGCCGCACCGCTCGAGGAGCTCCTCGCGGAGGCTCGACATCGGCGCGAGCGTGCCAGGGGCGCGCTCGTCACGTTCTCTCCCAAGGTCTTCGTCCCGCTGACGACGCTCTGCCGCGACGTCTGCGGCTACTGCACCTTCGCCCGGCCGCCCCGGCGCGGCGAGCGCGCGTACCTGGGCCTGGAGGAGGTGCTGGCGATTGCGCGCGCTGGAGCCGCTGCCGGCTGCCACGAGGCGCTGTTCACGCTCGGCGACAAGCCCGAGCTCCGCTACCGGGTCGCGCGCGACGAGCTTCGCGGCCTCGGCTGCGAGTCGACGCTGGAGTACCTCGCCGGTGCGGCTCGAGCCGTTCTCGAGGAGACGGGGCTCCTCCCTCACCTGAATCCCGGCGTGATGACCGCCGGCGATCTGGCCGAGCTTCGGCGCGTGTCGGTGTCGATGGGGCTCATGCTCGAGACCGTCGCCGGCCGGCTCGGGGTCCGGGGGATGCCCCACTGGGCGTCGCCGGACAAGGTCCCTGCCCGGCGCCTCGAGACGATCGCCGCCGCCGGTGCCGCGGGCGTCCCATTCACCACCGGGATCCTGATCGGGATCGGCGAGACGCGCGCGGAGCGGCTCGAGGCGCTGTTGGCGATCCGCGAGCTGGCCGAGCGTCACGGGCACGTCCAGGAGGTGATCGTCCAGAACTTCCGGGCGAAGCCGGGGACGCGCATGGCCGGGCACCCGGAGCCCGCGCTCGACGACCACCTCTGGACGATCGCCGCCGCGCGGCTGCTCCTTCCGCCCGAGGTCGCGGTGCAGGCGCCGCCGAACCTCGCCTACGACGACTTTCCCCGCCTGCTGGATGCCGGGCTCGACGACTGGGGCGGCGTCTCGCCCGTCACCGTCGACCACGTCAACCCGGAGGCGCCGTGGCCCGACCTCGAGCGCCTCCGAGCCGCGACCGAGGCGCGCGGGCTGGCGCTGGCGCCGCGCCTGGCGGTGCACCCGCGCTACCTCGACGAGGACTGGATCGACCCCGGAGTGCTGCCGTACGCGCTCCGGCGCGCGGACGCGACCGGGCTCGCCCGCGAGGACCCGTGGGCGCCCGGCGAGGATCGCTCGATCCCGTTCCTGCCGCGCGACGCGCTGCCGGTCGAGACATCGGAGGAGCTGGGCGAGGACGAGCTCGAGCGCCTCTTCCGGACCCGGGACGAGGAGCTTCACCGCGTGCTCGCCGCCGCGGACCGGCTCCGCCGCGAGACCTGCGGGGACGAGGTGACGTACGTCGTGACGCGGAACGTCCAGTACACGAACGTCTGCTACTTCCGCTGCGGCTTCTGTGCCTTCTCCAAGGGCAAGCTGGCGGCGAACCTGCGCGGGCCCGCCTACCTCGTGCCGCACGAGGAGATCGTCCGGCGCGCCGTCGAGGCCTGGGAACGGGGCGCGGTCGAGATCTGCCTCCAGGGCGGGATCCATCCCGCCTTCACCGGCGAGTACTACCTCTCGGTCGCGCGGGCGATCAAGGAGGCGGTGCCCGGCCTCCACGTGCACGCCTTCTCGGCGCTCGAGGTCTGGCAAGGCGCCGCCACCCTCGGCCTGCCCCTCGACAGCTATCTCGCGGCGCTGGGCGAGGCGGGCCTCGGCTCGCTGCCCGGCACGGCGGCGGAGATCCTCGACGACGAGGTCCGCCACGTGATCTGTCCCGACAAGGTGACGACGGCGCAGTGGCTCCAGGTGCACGACGCGGCCCATCGCGCCGGCCTGCGCTCGAACGCGACGATCATGTTCGGCCACGTCGAGGGTCCGAGGAACTGGGCGCGGCACCTCCTCCACGTGCGGGAGCAGCAGCGCCGAAGCGGCGGCTTCACCGAGTTCGTGCCGCTCCCGTTCGTGCACATGGAGGCGCCGATGTACCTCCGGGGTCACGCGCGCCCCGGGCCGACCTTCCGCGAGGTCCTGCTGATGCACGCGGTGGCGCGGCTGGCGCTCCACCCGTGGATCGCGAACGTCCAGGTCTCGTGGGTGAAGGCAGGCCCAGAGGGCGTGAAGGCCGCGCTGCGGGCGGGCGTGAACGACCTCGGCGGGACGCTGATGAACGAGTCGATCTCGCGCGCCGCCGGCGCCCGCTGGGGCCAAGAGCTCCCGCCCGAGCGGATGGAGGAGCTGATCCGGGCCGCAGGCCGGGTGCCGCGGCAGCGGACGACGCTCTACGGCGAGGTGCCGGCGGAGCGGCGGGCCGCGTCGTTCGGCGCGGCGCCGCTGGCACAGCCGCTCAACCCGCCGGTGGGCGAGGCCGGACTGAAGGCGCCGCCCCGACTCGTACGGCCCGGCTTCCTCACGGCCGCGAGCTGAGATAAGCTTGCGGCCTCAACTATTTGAGGAGGTCGTCCATGGACTGGTTCATCCTGATCGGCCGCATCGTCTTCGTCCTCGTCTTCGTCATGTCCGGGCTCACGATCCACTTGCTGAAGTGGCGGGACGGCGTGGCCTATGCCCGGGAGTACGGCGTGCCCGCCGCGCTCGTGCCCATCTCCGGCCTGATGGCGGTCGGCGGCGGCGTTCTGCTCGCGCTCGGCCTCTGGCCCGACCTGGGGGCGCTGCTGATCGCCGCCTTCGCCTTCCCGGTGGCGTTCTGGATGCACGGCTTCTGGAAGATCCATGACCCGATGATGCGCATGAACGACCAGGCGCACTTCATGAAGGACACCGCGCTCGGCGGGGCGGCGCTGGCGTTCTTCGGCTTCTTCCAGCAGTTCGGCGAGGACGTCGGCCTGACGTTGACCGGGCCGCTGTTCTAGGGGCTCTCGAGCGACAGCACCTCGTCGAGCGTCTCCCGCCGTCTGATCAGGCGCGCCTCACCGTCGCCCACGAGCACGGCGGCCGGCCGCGGCAGCAGGTTGTAGTTCGAGCTCATCGCGAGCGTGTAGGCGCCGGCGGCTGGGATCGCGAGCACGTCGCCGCGTCGCGGCTCGGGCAGGAGGACGCGGCGGACGAGCACCTCCTCCTCGCAGTTCTTGCCGGTGACCGTGTACGCGTGCTCGCCCGGCTCGTCCGCGCGGTCCGCGAGCACGGCGGTGTACCGGGCGCCGTAGAGCTGCGGGCGGGGGTTGTCGGACATGCCCCCGTCGACGGCGACGTAGGTCGTCGCCTCGCTCGCCCGCTTCACGGCGCCGACGCGGTAGAGGGCGACGCCCGCGCGGCCGACGAGCGAGCGTCCGGGCTCGAGCACTACGAGCGGCTGCGGCAAGCCGTGCAGGTCCCAGGCCCGCTCGAGGCGCTGGAGCAGCTCGCTCACGAACTCTTCCACCGAGGGCGGCTCCTCGTCCTCGACGTGGCGGACGCCCAGCCCGCCGCCGAGGTCGACCACCGCGGGCTCCCAGCCGCCGAGCTCGGTGCGGCAGGCGGCAGCGAACGCGCCCAGCCACTCCACGGCCATCCGGGCCGCCTGCGTCTCGAGCAGCTGGGAGCCGATGTGGACGTGGAGGCCGGCCGGGTCGAGGCCCGCCGCGGCGGTGCGGCGCAGCGCCTCGACCGCCTCCTCCGGCGGCAGCCCGAACTTCGAGCCGTGGTGGCCGGTGCGGATCGCCTCGTGCGTGTCCGCCTCGATTCCGGACGTGACCCGGACGAGCACGCGCCGGACGCCGGCCGCCGCCGCCCGCTCGACCTCGTCGAGGGCGTCAAGCACCACGAGGTCCGCGCCGGCCTCCGCGGCGGTCCGCAGCTCCTCGTCCGACTTGTTGTTGCCGTGGACGACCAGCCGCTCGCCGGGCACGCCGGCGCGCCGCGCGAGCTCGAGCTCGCCGAGCGTCGACACGTCGGCCCCGAGGCCCTCCTCGGCGAAGAGGCGCAGCAGAGCGAGGTTCGGGAACGCCTTCGAGCCGTAGGCGACGAGAGCCTCGGGCGCCGCCGCGCGGTACGCACGCGCCTGCGCCCGGAGCGTCGCCTCGCAGTAGGCCACGAGCGGCGTCCCGAACTCGTCCGCGAGCTCGCTCGCGCGAACGCCGCCGATCGCGAGCGCGCCGTCCTCCACCGCGGCGGAGTCGGGGAGCAGGTCGAGCACCGGCATGATGATGCCGTTGCGCTTCTACCTCTCGCTGCCGGAACGCCTCGTGCGGCTCGTCGCCGCGCTCCTCGGAGGAGCGGTCCACGAGACGGCGCAGCTCGTGCTGCCGCGGCTCGTGCGCCGCTCCCGCTTCTACGAGGCGACAGCCAAGAACCTGCTGCGGATCGTGGTCGAGTTGGTCGGCGGCGTCGAGGCGGGGGAGCGGCACGAGCTGCCGGCGGGCAGGCTCGCGATGCGCAAAGGCGCGGGCAACGTCGTCGAGCTGGGCTCGATCGCCGCCTTCGGCTTCTCGCCGCTCTGGCTGCTGGCCGGCGCGAGCGACCTCCTCCGCGGCTCCCGGGTCTACCTGGCCACGCTGGTGGAGGAGCTCCAGGCGGCAGGCGTCCTCGCCGAGGACGCCGAGGTCGGGTCGGTGGACGAGCTCCTGGGGGTCCTCGAGCGCGGCGCCGGGCGGTCGGCGGCCCTCGTGGACGTGCCGCCGGTCGAGCTGGCCGAGCTGCGGCGGTCGCTCGCCGAGCTCGCCGCCGAGCGCGACGCGCTGCCGAGCCCGGAGGAGCTGGCGTCGGCCTACGAGGGCCTCAGGCGCGCCGCCCGGCGCGAGGCCCGCCCGCTGCTGGAGGTCTCGACCGGGATCGGGCTCGCATTTGCCCTCACGGCCGGCAAGCTCGGCCGCGAGCACCTGGTCGTCCCCTACCGTGAGGACTGGCAGCCGGTCCGGCGCGAGGGCTTCGCAGGGTATGCCCGCCGGATCGCGGAGCCGTACCGCCGTGCCGTCGAGGCGCACCTCGATCCCGACCGGCCGACCCACACCGAGCGCGCGCTGCGATCATGGCGCCCGTGACGACGTACGCCGTCGACGCCCGCTCGACCGACCTCCTCGGCCGGGTCCTCTGCTCGACGCGTGACCATCACTTCGTCATCGACGGCCCGGTCCAAAACGGCGCGCCCGGCGAGGAGGTGACTCCGGCGGAGGCGTTCCTCGCGGGGGTCGCGGCGTGCGCGGTCGAGCTGATCCAGTCGTTCGAGCCCGCCCTGACGTCCGTCCGTGCCGAGATCGAGGGCCTGCTCGACCGGGAGCACCCGGTGCGCGAGGACGTGACCGTCTTCAACAGCGTTCGCCTGCGCGTCCAGCTCGAGGGAGTCGAGCGCGGCGAGGCCGAGCGGCTCGTCGAGCGCTTCAAGGGCAGGTGACCGCTCTACGGCAGCGTCGCGGTCGCGACGCCTGACACGATCGTCGAGGTCGGGTAAGATGAGCCCCGTGAAGGAGCTGCTTCTCGCGTAGATCAGGGAGGCAACGCGGCGCTCGCCGCGCAGCTCTCCCCTGAGCCTCTCGCCCGAGAGGCTCTTTCGTTTCCGGAGGACTGGATGGAGTACGACGCCAACCGAGTCGAGCGCAAGTGGCAGGAGCTCTGGCACGCCGAGCGCGCCTTCGAGGTCTCCGACGACGACCCGCGGCCGAAGTCGTACGTGCTCGAGCAGCTCCCTTACCCCTCGGGGCGGCTGCACATGGGCCACATGCTCGTCTACACGATCGGCGACGTCGTCTCGCACTTCCGGCGTCGGAACGGCATGGCGGTCCTCCATCCGCAGGGCTTCGACTCGTTCGGCCTGCCGGCCGAGAACGCGGCCATCCGCGAGGGAGAGCACCCGCGGGCGAGCACGGAACGCCACATCGAGCACATCCGGCGCTCGATGAAGCGGATCGGCTGGTCGTACGACTGGTCGCGCGAGCTCTCCACCCACGATCCCGGCTACTACCGCTGGCAGCAGTGGACGTTCCTGCGGTTCCTCGAGCGCGGGCTCGCGTACCGCAAGGGCGCGCCGGTGAAGTGGTGCCCTAAGGACCAAACGGTCCTGGCGAACGAGCAGGTGCACGACGGCCGCTGCGAGCGCTGTGGCACGCCGGTGGAGATGCGGGTGATGGAGCAGTGGTTCTTCCGCGTCTCCGACTACGCGCAGGAGCTGCTGGACGACCTCGACCGGATCGAGTACCCGGAGCCGATCGCCGCCCGTCAGCGCAACTGGATCGGCCGCTCGGAGGGCGCGGAGATCCGCTTCCGGATCGACGAGCTCGACGAGGACCTCGCCGTCTTCACGACCCGGCCGGACACGCTCTTCGGCGCGACCTTCTTCGTGCTCGCGCCCGAGCACGAGCTGGTCCAGCGGCTGGACGCGAGCGACGAGCTGCGCGACTACGTGGGGCACGCCGCCGCCAAGAAGACCGAGGAGCGTGCGCGGGCCGCGGAGAAGACGGGCGTCCTCGCGGGCGTCCACGCCGTCAACCCCGTGAACGGCGAGCGGATCCCCGTCTATGTCGCGGACTACGTCCTCACGGATTACGGCACCGGTGCGATCATGGCCGTTCCGGCCCAGGACGAGCGCGACCGCGAGTTCGCGGAGGCGTTCGGGCTGCCGGTGGTCGAAGTCGTGAGTGAGGACGGCGTGCTCGTCAACTCCGGCGACTTCGACGGGCTGCCGGCCGAAGAGGGTGGCCGCCGGATCGTCGAGCGGCTCGAGTCGGAGGGCCGCGGTCGGTTCGCGATCAACTTCCGCATCCGCGACTGGGGCTTCTCCCGCCAGCGCTACTGGGGCTCTCCCATCCCGATCGTCTACTGCGACGCGTGCGGGATCGTGCCCGTCCCCGACGACGAGCTTCCCGTCCTGCTCCCGGACGTCGACGAGTACCGCCCGAGCGGGAAGCCGCCCCTGGCCCAGGCCGAGGACTGGATGCGTGTCTCCTGCCCGAGCTGCGGCGGCGACGGCCGTCGCGAGGCGGAGACGATGGACACGTTCGTCGACTCGTC
>JACVRU010000075.1 GCA_014534295.1 Thermoleophilia bacterium
CGCCCTGCGCGGCGAGGTCCGGCAGCTCGCGGTCGATCGTCTCGCCGAAGATCTCCATCAGGTCGGCCACTTCGTCGGCGGGGCGCAGCCAGTTCTCGGTCGAGAATGCGTAGAGGGCGAGCGACGTGACGCCGAGCTCGATCGCTGCCTCGACCGTCCGCCTGACGGCCCGCGTCCCGGCTCGATGGCCCTCCGCCACTGGCAGCCCTCGCTGCTCGGCCCAGCGCGCGTTCCCGTCGAGGATGATCGCCACGGCCCGCGCCAGGTCAGTAGAAGGCAGAACGGTCAAGCCAGATGCTTTCGGACGGCCAGGATGGATGCGCCGAAGGCGCGCATCCCGCCCGTCGCGAGGCGCCCCACCGCAGCCGAAGCGTTCATCGCCGGAGCGCCGGGCGCGAAAGCGCCGCGCGCGCAGGCCGAGGAGGCTTGGAGCACCGGTGAGCGGTCACGGAACCAGCAAGATCATGGAGGTCGTCAGACCTCCATGATTTCTCCCTCTTTGTGCTTCAAGAGGTCGTCGATCCTGCCGACGTGCTCGTCGGTCACCTTCTGGACGAGCTCCTCGGCGCGATGCTCCTCGTCCGCCCCCACTTCGCCGTTGTCGACGAGCTCCTTCAGGTGGTGGATCGCGTCGCGGCGGACGTTGCGGACGGCGACTCGGCCCTCCTCGGCCATCTGCCGGACCACCTTGACGAGCTCCTTCCGCCGCTCCTCGGTCAGCTGCGGGATCGGCAGGCGGATCAGCTTGCCGTCGCTCGACGGCGTCAGCCCCAGGTCGGACTCCATGATCGCCTTCTCGATCGCCTTCACGGAGCTCGGATCGAACGCCTGCACGCTCAGGAGACGCGGCTCCGGGGCGCTGATCGTGGCGAGCTGGTTGAGCGGCGTCTGCTGGCCGTAGTAGTCGACCGAGATCCGGTCGAGCAGCGCCGGTGAGGCGCGGCCGGTCCGGACCGTGTTGAACTCCGTCTGGGTCGCCTCGACCGAGCGGTCCATCCGCCGGCGTGCGTCCTGGATCAGCTCATCGACCGTCGCCATTCCGTCCTCCCTCGCTCTGGATGATCGTGCCCACGCGCTCGCCGTGGACGAGCCGCTCGATGTTGCCCGCCTCGAGCGAGAAGACGTGGATCGGCAGCTCGTTGTCCATGCAGAGCGAGAGGGCAGTCGTGTCCATCACCCTCAGCCCGCGCTCGATCGCCTCGATGTGCGTCAGCTCGGGCAGGAATTCGGCGTCGGGCTCCACGCGCGGGTCACCGGCGTAGACGCCCTCCACCCCGTGCTTGCCCATCAGGATCGCGTCCGCGTCGATCTCCAGCGCCCGCAGCGCCGCGGCGGTGTCCGTCGTGAAGTACGGGTTGCCCGTGCCGGCCGCGAAGATGACGATCCGCCCCTTCTCCAGGTGGCGCATCGCGCGGCGGCGGATGTACGGCTCGGCGACCTCGGAGACGGTGATCGCGGACATGACGCGCGTCTGCGCGCCGGCCCGCTCGAGCTGGTCCTGGAGCGTGAGCGCGTTCAGGAGTGTGGCCAGCATGCCGGCGTAGTCGGCGGTGGCCCGCTCCATCCCGTCCGCGGCTGCCGCCAGCCCGCGGTAGATGTTCCCGGCGCCGACGACCACCGCCGTCTCGACCTGGAGCGCAGCGATCTCGCGCGCGAGCCGCTCCACGGTGACGAGGTCGATGCCGTACTCCCGGCCCCCCATCAGGGCCTCGCCGGAGAGCTTCAGGAGGATGCGACGGAAGGCCGGAGCGGCCGCGGGTGCCGCCTGCTCCTCCGTGTCCGGCCTCGCGCTCAACCCGCGACCGAGATGCGCCGGAACTCCAGCACCTCCAGGCCCTCCTCCGAGAGCGCCTGGGCCACTGACTTCGAGGTGTCGTGGATCCAGACCTGCTCGGTCAGCACCGACTCCGCGTAGAAGCGCTTCTGGAGCATGCCCTCGACGATCTTCTCACGGACCTCCTCGGGCTTGGCGAGCACGTCCGGCTGCGCCGCGTAGATCTCGCGCTCGGAGCGGACGTCCTCCTCGGGAATCTCGTCGCGCGTCACGTACCGCGGCTGGGCGAAGGAGACGTGCATTGCCAGACGGCGCGCGGTGACCGGGCTCTCGCCCTTCAGGCGGACGAGCACGCCGATCCTGTTCGCGGGCGGGTGGACATACTCTGCGAGCGACTCGCCGTCGTCGGCCTCCATTCTCGCCGCGTCGACCACGACGATGTTCTCGCCGAGCCGCGCGACCAGCTCGGCGCGCTCGGTCTCCAGGCTCCCGGCCGACTCGCCGCCCTCGACGGTCTCCAGCACGCGCTCGGCGAAGGCGAGGAACTCGGCGTTCTTCGACACCGGCTCCGTCTCGCAGCCGATGCCGGCGATCGCCCCGACGTGACCGGAGACGGTCACGAGCACGACACCCTCCGAGGTCTCGCGGCCGGCCCGCTTCGCAGCCTGCGCCATGCCGCGCTCGCGCAGGAGCCGGCGGGCCGCCTCGAGGTCGCCTCCGCTCTCCTCGAGCGCGCGCTTGACGTCCATCATCCCCGCGCCGGTCTGGTCACGGAGCTCCTTGACGAGCGAGGCGGGGACGCCCACGCCGGGAACCCCGCCGGATGCGCCAGCATCCTGTGGAGTGGTCATGACGCCGTCTCCCGCTGGCCGACGACCTCGTGCTCGGCCGGCGCATCGATCTCGACTCCCGGCTGCGCGATCTCGGGGTCCGCAGCTTCCTCGGCGGCGGGGGCCTCGGCCGCGGGATCCTCGGCAGGGGCCTCGGCCGCGGGCTCCTCGGCCGGAGGCGCGACCGGCTCGGCGGCCATCTCGGCCGGCGTCACCTGCTGCTTGCCTGCCTCGATCCCGTCTGTGATCACCCGCGCGACGAGGCTGCACGAGCGGATCGCGTCGTCGTTGCCCGGGACGACGTAGTCGGCGTCGTCCGGGTCGCAGTTCGTGTCGACGAGCGCGACGACGGGGATCCCCAGCCGCCGGGCCTCCCGGACCGCCAGCGCCTCCTTGCGGAGGTCGAGCACGAAGAGGGCGTCCGGCTGGCGCCGCAGGTCGGCCACGCCTCCCAGGTTGGCGTCGAGCTTCTCGAGCTCGGCCTCCATCGAGATCCGCTCCTTGGCGGGCAGCAGCTCGAGCTGGCCCTCCTCCTTGAGCCGGCGCAGCTCGTGGAGCCGGTCGATGCGATCGGAGATCGTGCGCCAGTTCGTGAGCAGGCCGCCGAGCCAGCGGTGGTTCACGTACGGCATCCCGACGCGCTTCGCCTGCTCCTCGACGGCGTCCTGCGCCTGCTTCTTCGTGCCGACGAACAGGACGGTGCCGTTGCGCTCGGCGACGTTGCGGACGAATGCGTGCGCCTCCTCGAGCAGCTCGAGCGTGAGCTTCAGATCGATGATGTAGATGCCCCCGCGCTCGGTGAAGATGTACCGGCGCATCTTGGGGTTCCAGCGGCGGGTCTGGTGGCCGAAGTGGACTCCGGCCTCCAGCAGCTCGCGCATGGAGACGACGGACACGGGTGCTACCCCCTTCTGGTTGTGGTCGATGCCGCCGGTGGGCCCGCGCGGAACCGGTTCAGCACCGGCACCCCCGCGCGGGTGGTCCCCCCGGGTCGGAGGACGAAAAATCGCTGCACTCTAGCACCTCCGTCGGCGTATTCTTCGTGGGTGGAGGGCGGCGACACGCTGCGGCGGCTGGCGTCGGAGATGCGAGCGGCGGCGATGGACCTCGCCGCCGAGGTCGCGGCCGGGGTCGAGTCGCTCGCGTCGGTGGCCGCCCCGGAGCGGTTCGGGGACATCCCGACCTTCATCCACGAGCTCGCCGGCCAGATCGAGGCTCCCGAGGCCGACCGGGCCGCGCGGGAGAGCCCCCTGGCCTCCCTCGCGCGCGACCACGCCCGCCGGCGGGAGGAGCTCGGGCTGGCCCCGCGCGACGTCGTGACCGAGTTCCTGCTGCTCCGCCGCGTCCTCTGGCGGTTCGTCTCGGCTCGCAGCGGCGGGCTCGCGTCGGACGAGCTGCTGGCCGTCGAGCAGCGGCTGAACAGCCTCCTCGACGAGCTCGTCGCCGAATGCGTCGTGGCCTACTTCGACCGGGCCACCGCCGACCTGGCCCGGCAGGTGCGCCAGGACCCGCTCACCCGGCTGCTCAACCACCAGGCCTTCTCGGACGAGCTGGACGCGGAGCTCGTCCGTGCTCGTCGCTACGACCACTGCCTGACGCTCGTCGTCATCGACGTCGACCGCTTCAAGGAGATCAACGACACCTTCGGCCACCGGGAGGGCGACGCCGTGCTGCGGGGAGTGGCCGACGTGCTCCGCGAGACGACGCGGCGCACCGACCTCTGCGGGCGCATGGGCGGGGACGAGTTCGCCGTCGCGCTCCTGGAGACCGACGCCGTCGCGGCGCGCGCCTTCGTCGAGCGGCTCGGGGCGGCGCTGGGGGCCGGCGAGGGGCTGCCGGAGGGTCTCTCCGTCAGCCCGGGCTGGGCGCTCTTCCCCGACGAGGCGGAGGACGCCGACGCGCTCTTCCGGCTCGCCGACGCGCGCTCCTACGAGCTCAAGCGCGCCCGCTCCTAGCCTCGTCGAGCGCCGCAGCGAGGTCGGCGGGGAGCGACGACTCGGCTTCGACGCGCTCCCCCGTCAGCGGGTGCGGGAAGGCGAGCCTGGCCGCGTGGAGGAACTGGCGGCCGAGGCCGAGGTCGCCCGGGACGCCGTAGACCGCGTCCCCAGAGACCGGCAGCCCGATCGCATCGAGGTGGACACGGATCTGGTGGGTGCGGCCGGTGTCGAGGCGCACGCGGAGGAGCGCGTGCCGCGGCAGGAGCTCCGCGAGCTCGAAGTGCGTCACGGCATCGCGCGGCGTGTCGGTGTCGAGCGACATCCGGGTCGCGTCGCGGCGGTCGCGTCCGATCGCCGCTTCGATCCGCCCCCGCCGGGAGCGCGGGCGACCGCGGACGAGCGCCAGGTACTCGCGCGCGAGCTCGCGCCGCCGGAGCGTGGACTGGAGGCGCCGATGCGCCTCGTCGGACCGGGCGACCACGAGCAGCCCCGACGTGTCGCGGTCGAGCCGGTGCACGATCCCGGGCCGATCCGGGTCCTCGCCCCCGGCGGCCCTGCCGAGCAGCCCGTGGACGAGCGTGCCCCCGCGCGTGCCCGCTCCGGGGTGGACGACGACGCCGGCCGGCTTGTCGACCACGAGCAGGTGCTCGTCCTCGAACACGACGCGGAGCGGGACCTCCTCTCGCTCGAGCGGGCCGGGCGGCGGCTCGGGCTCGAGCTCGAGCTCGTCTCCGGCCTCGAGGCGGTGGCTCTTCGGCCGCGCTGCGCCGCCGACGGTCACCTTCCCGGCCTCGATCAGCCGCTCCGCCGCGGCGCGCGAGCCGACCTCGGGGACGCCGGCCAGGAAGCGGTCGAGCCGCGTCCCGGCCGCTTCGTCAGGGACGAGCAGCCGGACGGCCAGGGCGATCCGCCACCACCAGCATCCCCACCAGCACGACGACGCCCACCACGATGAACGTGTCGGCGAGGTTGAAGGCGGGCCAGGCGGTGAAGTCCAGGAAGTCGGTCACGTGGCCGAGGCGGATGCGGTCGACGAGGTTCGAGAGGCTGCCGCCGATCACGAGGCCGAGGCCGACCGGGAGGACGGGATGGCGCGCGCCCGAGCGAGCGAAGAACACGACCATCCAGAGCACGGCCAGCGCGGTCAGGAGGATCACGATCGAGGTCGCGCTGGCGAAGAGCCCGAACGCGATGCCCGAGTTCTGGACGTGGTGGATCGAGAAGGGGCCGACGACGGCCACTTCCTCCCCGAGCCCGAGTTGGCTCGCCACGAGGTGCTTCGTCCCCTGGTCGGCAGCGACGGCCGTCGCCACCACCGCGGTCAGCGCCGCCCATTGCCGGGCGCCTGCCGCGAGCGACCGTTCGGCGACCGAGACCGGCGCCAGGCCGTCTGGGGCCGAGCCGACCCGGACGTCGGGTGGTCGCCTCGCCGGCTCGGGGGCGCTCACTTCGGGGTCCTCGCGCAATGTGCAGCATTGCGTGGGGAGTTCATGGGCCGAAGGTCCGGGCGTGCTCGATGCAGAGGTCGGTCCACGGGCGCGCCTCGAGGCGCTCCTCCCCGATCCCTCGCCCGCAGACGCGGCAGACCCCATAGGTGCCGGCGTCCAGGCGCGCGAGCGCCGCGTCGATCCGGCGGAGCGCGTCCTCGGCGCTCTCCTCGATCGTGTAGTCGACCTCGCGGTCGTGGGTCGCCGTGGCCGCGTCGGCCGGATGCTGGTCGAAGTGCGTCTCCTCGCCGGTCTCCTCCTCGACCGAGCCGGGGTTCTCCTCGCGGAGGAACTCGAGCTCCTTGACGAGGCGGGCCCGCTCCTCCTGGAGCAGGCTCTGGAAGCGGTCAGTGTCCACGGGGCTCATCCTTCCTCTCCTGCGGACGCGAGGGCCGCCGCGGCGCGGTCCCGGTCCGTTCCCGCCACCTCCACGGTCTTCTCCCGGGCGCCGTGGCCCGAAACGATCGTCACCGCTCGGCGCGGCAGGCCGAGCGTCTCGGCGAGCAGACGGACGACGGCCTCGTTGGCGGCGCCGCGCTCGGGACGTGCGGTGACGCGCACCTTCCAGCCGTGGCCGTGGCGGCCCACGACGCCCGCCCGCCGGGCGCCGGGCACGACGTGCAGCCGCAGACGCGCAGTCGGAGGCACGCGCTCAGTCTAGTCCCGGGCGATCCCCGGTCACGGGGAGCTACGCAGCCGCCCAGCTGCCCGTGTCCTGCCACGGGTCGTCCTCGCCGTCGCGCTCCGCCTCGTCGGCGGGATCGGGGGAGGCTTCCTCCGCCTCGAGGTCGATCGCCGCGAGCGCCGACTCGAGCGTCGACTTGAGCCGGCGTGTGTCGGCGACGAGGCGGGCGTGCTGCTCGTGCGCGGCGAACTCGATGCGGCGCCCCTCGCGGTGCGCCTCGGCGACGATCGAGTCGGCCTCCTTGCGGGCGTTCTCCTTCATGTCGGCGGACGCGCGCTCGGCGCTCACGAGCGTCGTGTGGAGGAGCGTCTCCAGCTCGCGGTAGCGGGCGAGGTCCTGCTCCAGCTGCTCGACCTTGTCGGCCAGGTCGGCGCGATCGCGCCAGACCTCCTCGAAACTGTCCGCGACCTCGGCGAGGGTCCGCTCGACGGCGGAGCGCCTGTAGCCGAACACCCCCCGGGCGAACGCGATGTGCCTGATCTCGACGGGGCTCAGGGCCATGGCTGGTCCAACTCCTTCCTAGTCCAGAGCCGCCACGAGGAGGCTCCGGATCACGTAGAGCACGATGATCGCCACGATCGGCGAGAGGTCGATGGGGCCGAGGGGCGGCAGCACCCGCCGGAAGAGGCGCAGGTACGGCTCGCAGACGTCGTAGAGGAACCTCTGGATCCGGTTCAGCCAGGGGCTGTACGGGAGCCTGATCCACGAGGAGAGCACGTAGACGACGATCAGGAGGATGTAGACGGTGATGAAGACGTCGACGAAGCTCGCGATCGAGCCGCGCGCGTCCGCCAGCACGCTGACCATGGCGTAGCCGCCCATGCGGCAGTCCTTCGCTAGCCCTGGAAGAAACCCTCCCGGTCGAGGAGCCGCGCGCGCTCTTCGGCCGAGACCTGGACGTTCTGCGGCGTGAGCAGGAAGACCTTGTCGGCGACGCGCTGCATTCCCCCGCCCAGCGCGTACGTGAGGCCGCTGGCAAAGTCGATCAGGCGCTTCGAGAGCTCTGCATCCGTGCCCTGGAGGTTGAGGATCACGGGGATCCCAGCCTTGAAGCGGTCGGCGAGCGACTGCGCGTCGTTGAAGCTCCGCGGGACGACGAGGTGGACCCGCCCGGCCGGCGCGGGCGGCGGCCCGCCTTGCGGCGGCGGCGGCGCGGCCTCGACGCTGCGGAGGCGCGGCCGCGACATCGCCGCCGGCGTGCCCTCGTCGCCCGGATCGGTCCAGTCGTCGAAGTCGCCCTGGCGCCGACGCGGGGCGAGGCGGCGCACGTTCGGCCGCTCGGCGTACGTGCGCTCGAGCTCCTCCTCGGTGATGTACCCGTCCTCGTCCCAGTCCTCGTCCTCCTCGGCGATCCCGAAGTAGACGAGCGTGCGGTTCCAGAGATCGCCGAGGCCCATGGCTCAGGAATCGTAGAGCAGCGAGCCGATCCGCACGATCGTCGCCCCCTCCTCGACGGCGACTGGGAAGTCCTGGCTCGTGCCCATCGAGAGCTCGGCCAGCTCGTGCTGCTCCGCCAGCTCGCGCAGGCGGCGGAAGAACGGCCGCGAGGTCTCCGGGTCGGTCGTCTCGGGTGGCATCGTCATCAGTCCCCGCACGTCGCCGTAGAGCTCCAGGAACGCGGACAGCTCCTCCGGCGCGATCCCGGACTTGGACGGCTCGCCGGAAAGGTTGACCTCGACGAGCGCGGGGATCTCGAGCCGGCGCGCGGCCGACTCGCTGGCGAGCGAGTGGCAGAGCTCGCAGGTCGCGTTCACCGTCTTCGCCTTCCGGCTCTGGAGATGCCCGATGAAGTGCCAGCGGAACGCGTCGCCGTAGGCCGCGTGCTTGCGCTCGAGGTCCTGGGCGCGGTTCTCCCCCACGATCTCGACGCCCGCATCGGCCAGGGCGGCCAGGTCCTCAAGGGAGAGGTACTTGGTCGCGGCGACGATCGTCACGCCCGGGCCCACCTCCTCGCGGAGGCGCTCGTAGCGCTCGCGCACCGCCTCAGGCGATGTAGGCAACCGCTCCCTGGCGCCCGGTCAGCCCGCGGTCTCGCCGGTGGGAGAAGAACCGGTCCTCGTCGCACGCGGTGCAGGCTTCCACGTGGTCGATCCGCTCGACGCCGGCGCGCCGGAGAGCGCCCTCGACGACCGCCCGCAGGTCGAGGGTCGGGCCGTCGGCGCCGAACCGCTCCGTCACTTCCGGGCCGACCTCGTAGCAGCAGGGGCCGATGCCCGGCCCGACGACCGCCGCGAGTTCGCCTCCCAGCACGCCGGCCGCCGCTCCGACGACTCCGTCCGAGAGGCCGCGCCAGCCCGCGTGGACGAGTGCCAGCGCAGGTGGGCCGTCGACGCGCATGAGGGCGACCGGCAGGCAGTCTGCAGTCACGACCAGCAGCGGCCGCCGCCGCTCGTCGGTCCAGATCGCGTCCGCTTCCTCCCCCCGCCCGTTCGCGGGCACGACGCGCGCGCTGTGCACCAGCAGCGGCCAGGCCGCACGCCCGGCATCGACGCCGACCGTGTCGAAGAGGCGCCGGCGGTTCTCCTCCACACGGTCACGCTCGTCGCCGGTGAGCAGGCCGATGTTCAGCGA
>JACVRU010000077.1 GCA_014534295.1 Thermoleophilia bacterium
AGAGCCAGAGCTCGCGACCGCCGACGACGACGGGCACGGTGGCGGGACGGGCGCCGGAGCCGTCGTCCGAGATCGGGATCCGCGCCGAGACGACCTCCCAGTCGGCGAACGTGTCCGTCACCGGCCGGCCGCGGGCCTGATCGGAGCGGACGCCGGTCGCGAGCTCGGCAGCGCGATTCCAGAGGCGGACGACGCCCTCCGTGTCGACCAGGAAGATCGCGTCGGCGACGGCGGCCAGCACGTTGGCAGCCTGCTCACGCTCGGCGGCGATCGCCCGCGCCGCCGCCTCCGCGGCCTCGAGCCGGCGCCGCTCCTTCTGGAGGCGGGCGTTCCGGACGGCCGCGGCCATCTGCGCCACGAGCCCCTCGAAGAGCTCCAGGTCGTCGGCGGTGTATTCCGCTTCGTCGCTCATCAGCTGGACGACGCCGACGACCTGTCCCTCGTGCTTGACCGGGACCATCATCGCCGCGCGGGTTCCCGGCGGCCCGCTGTCGGGGAGCTTCCGGATCTTCCCCTCCCGGTCGACGTCGAAGTACGTTCCGCCCGGGTCGCGGACCCGCTCGGAGACGTCGTTGAAGACGAGCGGCTCGCCGCTCATGATGACTCGGCTCTGCATGCCGCCGCCCTCGCGGTTCAGCTCGAGCGGAGGCAGGCTCGCGGCGTCGAGCCGGTTGCCGTCCGACCACGCGTACTCACAGCGGATCAGGCCGTCGGCGGGGTCGTAGGAGGAGACCACGACGCCGTCGTGCGGCACGACGTCCGCGAGGAGCTCGCGGAAGCGGTCGTAGACCCGCTCCACCTCGAGCCCCTCTCCGAGCTCGCGGGCCGCCCCGAGGAGCACCTCGGTGACGCGGGCCTTCCGCTCGAGGTCGCGCTCGTTCACCTTCCCTGACGGTACTGCAGGCGGCGGCGCGCGACTAGAGCAGGACCTGGCGCGACTGCTGGTGCTGGAGGATCTTCCGCTTGACCCGCTGGAGCGCGTTGTCGATCGTCTTCGTGTCGCAGCCGAGGTCCTCGGCCATCTGCTCGTACGAGTTCCCCTCCAGGTAGAGACGGAGCGCGTCCGCCTCCAGAGGCGAGAGGCCCGAGCCGAGAGTGAAGACGAGGCTCTGGAGCTCCTCGGTCGAGATCACGCAGACCGCGGGGTCGTTGACCCCCGGGCCGGCCAGCGCGTCGCCGAGCGTGCAGTCGCCGTCGTTCTCCTGCCCCGCGGGCGTATGGCTGAACGACACGTACGAGTTGAGCGGCGTGTGCTTGAACCGGGTCGCCGTCTTGATCGCGGTGATGATCTGGCGCGTGACGCAGAGCTCCGCGAAGGAGCGGAACGAGGTCTCCTTGTCGTGCCGGAAGTCGCGGACGGCCTTGTAGAGGCCGATCAGCCCCTCCTGGATCAGGTCCTCCGACTCACCGCCCGCGAGGAAGTACGAGCTCGCCTTCAGCCGGACGAAGCCGGTGTAGCGCCGGATCAGAGCGTCGAGCGCGGCGGAGTCGCCGTTGCGGGCCTTCAGGACGAGCTGGAGATCCTCGAGCTCCCGTTGAGCCTTCTGCTGGGCCTTCTGCTGACTGGTCGCTGCGGTGGCGGGCCGAGCTGCCATGTCGTCTCCCGGGTCGCGGGCGGCCCGAAGGCTCACCCTGAAGTTGAGGGAGAAGATAGCAGGAGCTTGCGCAAGTTACAAGGTCCTTGCGATGGACCCAACGTGTTACGAACAGGTGTTCGCGTCTCGCGTAACCTTCGCCCCCACCCCGGACGAAAGCGGCCTCTCGACGAGGGACGACCGGGCACGCCGCCAGAACCGATCGAGGCTAGTCGAGGCCGCGGCGCAGGCGCTCGAGCCTTTCGCGCGTCTCGTCGTCGACGCGGTCGCCGAGCGCCGAGCGGGGCGGCTCCTGGTGACGCACCGGGCCTAGCTCGGCGACGAGCAGCCGCGAGCTGAGCGTCGAGACCTCCTGCCCGGCCGTGCCTCGGACGGCCAGGTCCGAAGAGACTAGGCAGACGCGCTCGCTGCCGCGGTGCTCGGCCGCGAGCCGCTCGAGCAGCGCATCCGCGTTCTGGGAGTACCGCACCTCCAGCGGCCCGTAGCGGGCGTCCTCTCCGTCGCCGTCGAAGACGAGGATCCCGCGCGCGCCCTTCAGCGCGACGAAGCTGGCGAGCGTGTCCCGCAGCTCGCGCGCGTCCGCGAAAGCGCCCGCGTGGAGGACGTTGAAGCCGTCGAAGAGGTACAGGGTCGGCTCGGCCATGGCGAGGCAAGTAACAGAGTGTCACTTACTCGCCCACGTCGCGCCTTGCCGCTGCGAGTCACAAGTGACAAAGTGTTACGAAGTCTCACGGCGCTGGCGGGCGGCCTCGTACAGCAGGACGGCGGCGGCGACGCTGACGTTGAGGGACTCGACCCGTCCGGCCAGCGGGATCGAGACGGCCGCGTCGCACGTCTTCCGGACCAGCGGTCGGAGCCCGCGGCCCTCCGCGCCGAGCACGAGCGCCGCCCCGCCGGCGAGGTCCGCGTCCCACATCGGCGCCGCGCCCTCCTCCGCGGACGCGGCGTAGACCCACAGATCGGGGCCCTTCACGTCGGCGAGATAACGGGCGAGGTTCGTCACCACGGCGACGGCGACGTGCTCGACCGCTCCCGCGGACGCGCGGCAGACGGCTGCGGTCACCCGCGCGGAGCCGTGCGAGGGCAGCACGACTCCGCTCGCGCCCGCTCCGTCCACCGCCCTGCAGACCGCGCCGAGGTTGTGCGGGTCCGAAACCTGGTCGAGGCAGACGATCAGGGGCCGGTCGCCTCCGGCGAGGCCGTGGGCGTCCGCGTAGCGGTACGGCTCGCACCATGCCAGGACGCCCTGGTGATCGCGCGTTCCGGCCGCCTCGGCGAGGTCGCGGTCGAGCTTCACCTGCACGCGGACGGGCGACTCGGCCCTCAGCCACGTCTCCGCGGCCAGCGCGCGCTCCGTGGCCCAGAGCTCGAGTGCGTCGCGCGGCCCGCGCAGCAGCTCCCGCACGGGCCTGCGCCCGTAGACGAGGTCCCGCGTCACCGCTTCGGGACGAGCTGGAAGCCCTCGGCGACGTCGCGGACCTCCCAGCCGGCGTCCTCGATCTCACCGCGGAGGCGGTCGGCCTCGCCGAAATCGCGCTCGGCCCTCGCCCGCTCGCGCCGCTCCGCGAGCGCGCGCAGCTCCCGCGGGGCCTCCGTCTGCTTCGCAAGCGAGGCGAGCCCGAAGACGTCCAGGGCGCGCCGCAACAGCTCGTGGTCGGTCCACTCGTGGATGACGGCGAGCGCCTGCGCCGTGTTGAAGTCGTCGTCGAGAGCGGCCGCGAATTCCGCCCACGCCTCCGGAGGCAAGGGCTTGTTCTCGTCTCGGAAGACGTTGCGGAACCCCTCGGCGCGCGCCGCCGCCGCCTCCATCGCCTCCGGCGTGAAGTCGATCGGCTTCCGCCACTGGCCGGTCAGGAAGTAGACGAGCAGCGCCTCGCGGCCCCACACGTCGAGCACCTCGCGGAGCGTACGCACGTTGCCGACGGACTTGGCCATCTTCTCCTGGTCGAGCTCGAGCATCCCGTTGTGCATCCAGAGCCGCGCGAACGGCCTCCCTGCCGCTCGCGACTGGGCGAGCTCGTTCTCGTGATGCGGGAAGCGAAGGTCGTTGCCCCCGCCGTGGATCTCGAACTCGGACCCGAGGAACTTCTCCGCCATCGCCGAGCACTCGATGTGCCAGCCCGGCCGCCCGGGCCCCCAGGGCGACTCCCACGCGAAGTCCTCACCCGGCTTCTGCGCCTTCCAGAGTGCGAAGTCCCGCTGGTCCACCTTTAGCTCGCTCGGCTCCTGGGCGATCATCTCCTCCAGCCGCGCCCCCGACAGCCGCCCGTACTCGGGATGGGAAGCCACGCGGAAGTAGACGTCGCCGTCGGCCACGTAGGCGGCCCCGCGCTCGAGGAGCTCTTCGACGAGGGCGACGATCTCCGGGATCGTCTCGCTCGCCAGCGGCTCCACGTCGGGACGGCCGAGGCCGAGGTCGCCCGTGTCCTGGCGATACCACTCGCTCGCCGACGCGGCCAGCTCCCGGCTGCCGATCCGCTGCTCGGCGGACGCCTCGTAGACGCGGTCGTCGACGTCGGTGATGTTCGAGACCAGCTTCACCTCGTAGCCACGGCGCTCGAGCCAGCGCTTGATCCAGATCCCGAGCACGAAGGGCCTCGCGTTGCCGACGTGGACGCGCTGGTAGACGGTCGGCCCACAGACGTACATCCGGATCGGCCCGGGAGGCGGCGGGAGCTCTTCAGGGGCCCTGGTCAGCGAGTTATAGAGCCGCACGCGCCCTCCGCAGTGCCTCCTCCCGCGGCAGCGCCGCGAGGACGGCCCAGAGCTCCGGCCCTCGGTCTCGGCCCGTCAGCGCGAGCCGCAGGGCGTGCAGGTCGCCGCCGACGGCCTTCAGCTCGCGCAGCACCTCCCTCGGATCGCTCGTGCCGTTCGACCAGAGCTCGGCGAAGCGTCGCATCGTCTCGGGCGCGTCCACGTCCGCCTCGTCCGGCTCGAGCACGATGCGCGCGTACTCCCGGGCCTCGACGAGGTTCCGCGCGCCGCGGAGCGCCGGGACGACCTCGGCCGGCACGCCCGCGGCGTTCGCCAGCTCCGCGTCCTGCATCGCGCCGATCGCATCCACGGCCAGCCGCCTGATCCGCGCCAGGTCGAGGTGCACGTCGTGCTTCGGCAGCCCGAGCTCCTCGAGGTACGCGCGAACCGCCGCCGCGGGGATCCCCTCGCTTCGAAGGGATGCCACCGTCGCGCCCTCGGCGCGCTTCGACAGCTTCTTGCCGTCGGGGCCGAGGATCAGCCCGTGGTGGACATACTCGGGGGGTCTCGTCCCGAGCGCCTCGTGCAGCCGGCGGTGCAGGGCCTCGTTCGGCCTGTGGTCGTTGCCGCGGATCACATGCGTGATCTCGAACTCCGCGTCGTCGACGACGCTCGCGAGGTGATAGGTCGCCGTCCCGTCTGCTCGCAGCAGCGTGATCCCGTCGAAGCGATCCCTGCCGAGCTGCTCGGCTGCGGCACGGTAGGCGTCCGCCCGCTCGCTCTGGCGTAGGGGGCCTTCGTCCCACTGGACTCCGAGCCAGTCGAGGTCGGCGAGCAGGGCCTCCTCCCCGCCGGGGACGTTCCGAGCCGGGTCGGTGTCGTCGATCCGGAGCAGGAGCTGCTCGCCGAGCCGGCGGTTGAGCACGGCGGTCAGCGCGTTGCCGACGTGGAGCGTGCCCGTCGGGCTCGGGGCGAACCGGACGCGCCTCACGTGAATAGCGAGTCCCACTGGTTGGCGACCGCGTTCAGCGCGTTGAGGAGCGACTCGTTCGTCCCCGGGCGGATCCGGAGGACGGCGTCGGGCACGCGGATTGCCTGCTCCGTGCCGTCCCGCAGCCAGACGGTTCGGGCCGCAGTCGAGAGGAAGACCTGCGCCTCCGACTCGGTGTCCTCGTCGAGGTCGAGGTCGCTGACGAGCAGCTTGAAGCAGGGGCTGAACTCCCGCGACAGGTCGACGAACACCCAGGCGAGCGACTTCCCGTCCGCCACCTCCAGCCGGCCGCGGTCGCCGGAGCTCGAAGCAGCCGGGCGTCCGCCGCCCCACTCCTCCACGAGGGGCAGGACGAGCTCGTCCCAGACGCGCCGGATCGGCTCGTGGCTGGCGTCGAGGACGAAGCGGATCTTCGTGATCCGGTCGTTCTCGAGCGCCGGTTGCAGAAAGCTCCGGAAGCCCTCCGGATATGAGATCCCGCCGAGCGGGACGCGGAACCAGTACATCACCCCGGCGCCACGAGCGGCGAACTCGCGCCCGTCCCGGGCGACCGCCTCCCACGGCCGGATCACGGCAACGTCGCCGGCCGGGGCCGCGGGAGCCGCCTTCGCCGGGGCGGCGCGACGACGGGCGCCCGTGACGACCTTGTCGCCGCGCAGCTTTCTCAGCGGCTTCGTGAGGTTTGCGTTGTACGGCTCGAAGACGTCGAGCGGCGGATCGCCAGCCTTGACGCGGTGCGGCCCGTGCTCCTTCCAGGCGATCTTCTTCTTCGTCACCCAGCTGAACGCGTCGGTGTACACCGGGCGCGTGACGCAGATGTGGCCGTCCGACGCGAGCTCGAGCGCGCGGGCGGCCATGTCGACGTGCAGGCCGAAGACGTCGGTCGGCCGGTCACCGTCCCACCGCAGCTTGACCTCGCCCATGTCGATCCCGATGCGCACGCGCAGATGGGGGTGCTCGTGGAGCCGCTCCTGGATCTCGATTGCGCGCTCGACCGCGATCGACGGGCGCGAGAAGACGACGATCACCCCGTCGCCGGTGGACTTCAGGACCTCGCCGCCGCCGTCGCGCTCGACCATCTCACGGACGAGGTCGTCGTGCTCCCGGCGAAGGTCGTGGAACGCCTCCTCGTCGCTCCGGCGGGCCAGCCGCTCCTTGAGCGCCGTCGAGCCGCGCATGTCGTCGAACAGCACGACGCGGACGCAGGTCTCCTCACGTACGGCCACGCGGGGAGCCTACCGCGGTGTTTCAGGCGGCCACGGCCACGGGCTCGGCCGCCGCCGCCAGCTCGCGGACGATCTCGGCCAGCCGCTCGCGCAGCTGGCCATCCTCGAGCCGGCCCTGGTCGTCGAAGCGCTCGTGCGCCTTGGCAAGCGGCAGCTCGACCTCGAGCACCCGGGCGCCGGCGATGCCCAGCGAGCGGCGCAGGTCCGCCTGCGCCCAGACCGCACCGTACGAGCCGGTCGTGGCGCCGACGACGGCGACGGGCTTCCCCCAGACGGCGCCGCGGCGGACGGGCCGGGACGCCCAGTCGACCGCGTTCTTGAGCTGGCCGGGAACTGAGCCGTTGTACTCCGGCGTGGCGATCAGAAGCCCGTCGGCGCCGTCGATCGCCGCCCGCAGCCGGATCGCCTCTCCGGGCGGCTCGGGGCCGTCGACGTCCTCGTTGTAGGGCGGCAGGAGCTCGAGCCCCTCGTAGAGCTCGAGCTCCACCCCGGCCGGAGCGACCTCGGCCGCCTCCCGAAGGAGCGCCGTGTTGTACGACTCGCGCCTGAGGCTGCCGGAGATCGCCAGGATTCGCATCCCTACCCCTTCACCGCCGAGACGTCCAGGACGATGCGGACGTCGTCCGGCAGCATGAACCCGCCCCCGGGCAGCGGCGCGTTCCACTTGACGCCGAAGGCGTTCCGGTCGATCACGCCGGCGAGCGCGAGGCCGACACGCTCGTTTCCGTAGGGGTCGGCCGCCGGGCCGGCGACCGAGCCGGTCAGCTCGACCTCGCTGGTGACGCCCTTGAGCGTCAGGTCGCCGGCGACGTGGACGGTGCCGTGGCCGAGCTGCTCGAACGAGGTCGAGCGGAAGGTCGCCTGCGGGAACCGGGCGACGTCGAAGAAGTCGGGCGAGACGAGATGGCCGTCGCGCTGCTCCTCGTCGGTGGTGACGCTCGTCAGGTCGACGACGCCCTCCAGCGTGGGCTCCTCGCCGCCGGCGAGCGCGCCGGAGATGACCGTGAAGCGGCCCCGGATGGTGGTGATGCCGAGGTGCTCGACCTCGAAGCCGACTTGCGAGTGAGCGGGGTCGACGGCGAAGGTGCCGTCCGGCAGAGCCTTCACCGTAGTCTCGAGCACTGACATGAACTTCCTCCTTCGTGGCTGCTATTATTGAGTCCGCAAGCAACTGTAGCAGGAGAATCATTGCGGCGTCAAGTATTGAGTGATCAAGTTCTGGCCGCGCCCGCCGTCCGCTCGTTCGTTGGGCTGCTGCGGGGACACACGGCCCTGACGCGGGGGCTCAGCGCCCGCCTGCTCGCCGACCACGGCTTGACGCTGAACGACTACGAGGTGCTCCTCCACCTCTCGCGAGCGCCGGATCACCGGCTTCGGCGCGTGGACCTGGTCGAGCGCCTGCTCCTGACGCCGTCCGGGATCACGCGGCTCCTCGACGGGCTCGAGTCCGCCGCTCTCGTCGCCAAGGCCACGTGCGAGTCGGATGCACGGGTCACCTACGCCGTGCTCACCGACGAGGGCTACGAGACGCTGCGGCGGGCCTCGCGCACACACATGGCGGACATCGACGCGGCTTTCGCCGGCTTCCGTGCGGACGAGCTCGAGATGCTCGCCGATCTCCTGGGGAGGCTGACGGACAACGGAGCCGACGAGCCCTGCGAGCCCGGCTAGCGTCCGCTTGGACGCCGCGCTCCTCGCCTGGTTCGCAGACCACGGCCGCGACCTTCCCTGGCGGCGGACGCGGGACCCGTACGCGATCCTCGTCTCCGAGGTGATGCTCCAGCAGACGCAGGTCGAGCGCGTCCGACCTCGCTACGAGGAGTGGCTGGCGCGCTGGCCGACGGCTGGGGCGCTGGCGGCCGCCCCGGCGGCGGACGCGATCCGCGCCTGGCAGGGGCTCGGCTACAACCGGCGCGCGCTCAACCTGCATCGCGCGGCGCAGCTCGTCACCGAGCGCGGGTGGCCGGACGACCTCACCGAGCTGCCCGGCGTCGGCCGCTACACGGCAGACGCCGTCCGCGCCTTCGCCCTCGGCGAGCCGGTCCTGCCCGTGGACACGAACGTCCGCCGCGTGCAAGAGCGGACCGGGCACCGGTTCGGGCCGGCGTGCGGTCACGCGCTGATGGACCTCGGGGCCACGGTCTGCCTGGCGCGCGTGCCGCGCTGCGGGCTCTGCCCCTTCGAGCAGGCATGCCCGGCCCGGGGTCGGCGCTACGAGCCGCAGCGGAAGCAGTCCCGGTACGAGGGCTCCTTCCGCCAGCGGCGCGCGCGCGCCCTGCGCGCCGTGGCCGAGGGGAAGCAGCCCGGGGACCCCGAGGCCCTGGCCGCCCTCGCCCGCGACGGGCTGGTCGAGCTACGCGCCGGCGTCGCCGCACTGCCG
>JACVRU010000024.1 GCA_014534295.1 Thermoleophilia bacterium
CGTGGCGCGGGCGAGGAACCTCCGAACGGGCGAGCTCTGCCGCGGCGCTGCGACCTTCTAGCTTCGCTCGCCGCCGCGACCGACATGGCGGGCGCGGCCCGCGAACGCTCTCGGATGGTCGTAAGAATCCACCCGAAGTCGTCATGGCTTCGGCGAAGCCGAAGCCGGACTTCGATCGGTCTTCGAACCTGAGCTTGGCCGCCTCGCGCGGGACCGCGGTCGGATAGTCCCGCGTGAGGCAGGCCCGGCAGACGGCGCTCTCCGGCCGTTCGACGGCGCCCTGGAGGCCCTCGAGCGAGAGGTAGTGAAGGGACGTCGCGCCGATCAGCTCGCGCACTTCTTCCACCGTCCGCCCGGCGGCGACCAGCTCCTCCTCGTCCGCGAGGTCGATCCCGTAGAAGCACGGACCGACGACGGGCGGCGACGAGACCCGCACATGCACCTCCGCGGCGCCGGCCTCGAACAGCATCGAGACGAGCTGCCGCGTCGTGTTGCCGCGGACGATCGAGTCGTCGACGATCACGACGCGCTTCCCGGCGACCTCGTCCAGCGGGTTGAACTTGAGCCTGATGCCCTGCTCGCGCAGCTTCTGGTCCGGCTGGATGAAGGTGCGGCCGACGTAGCGGTTCTTGATCAGGCCCTCGGAGAACGGGATCCCCGAGGCCCGCGAGAACCCGATCGCGGCCGGCGTGCCCGAGTCCGGGATCGGCAGGACGAGGTCGGCCTCCGCCGGCGCCTCGGCCGCGAGCCGCTCGCCCATCCGCACGCGCGCACCGTGCGCCTCGACGCCCTCGATCCGGGAGTCGGGCCGCGCCAGGTAGAAGAACTCGAAGATGCAGAAGGCGCCGGGGTCGCCGACAGGCACCGCCTGCCGGGAGCACAGGCCGTCCGCGTCGACGATCACGACTTCGCCAGGCGCCACGTCCCGGACGAACTCCGCGCCGACGAGGTCGAGCGCGCACGTCTCCGAGGCCACGACCCAGTCGTCGCCGAGCCGACCGAGCTCGAGCGGCCGGAAGCCCAGCGGGTCGCGGAAGGCGATCAGCTTGTGCTCCGACAGGGCGACGACCGAGTACGCGCCCTCGAGCCGCGCCATCGCGTTCGCGACCGCTTCCTCGAGCGGCGCCTCGTCGCCGGCGATCAGCGCGGCGATCACCTCGCTGTCCGACGACGACGAGAGCGTGGCACCGAGCTCCGACCTCAGCGCGCTCGCGTTGACGAGGTTGCCGTTGTGGCCGAGCGCGATCGTCCGGCCGCGGCCGCGGTGGATCAGCGGCTGGGCGTTCTCCCAGCGGTGGCCGCCGGTGGTCGAGTAGCGCGTGTGCCCGATCGCGAGCTCACCGTGGAGTCCGTCGAGGTTGCGCTCGCTGAAGACCTGCGTGACGAGGCCGAGGTCGCGGATCACCGTCAGCCGGCCGCGCTCCGAGACGGCGATGCCGGCCGACTCCTGGCCGCGGTGCTGCAGCGCGTGGAGGCCGAAGTACGTCGTGCGGACGGCGTCGCGGTCGGTCGAGCGGATGCCGAAGACGCCGCACATCAGGGCGACCCCCAGGCGGCGGCGAGCTCGTCGAGCGCGATTCCGAAGAGCGAGTCGCCGCCGACGACCCCTACCCGCGGCAGCTTCACCGACCGCGCGACCTCGGGCGCGCAGGCGACGACGACGCGTCCGCCGCCCTCGCCGAACAGCGAGACGGCGTCGTCCGCGACGGAGACCTCGGCTCCGACGCCGCTCGCAACCGCTGCCTCCGCCAGTGCGACGGCGAGGCCGCCCTCGGCCGCGTCGTGCGCGAGCGAGAGCTTCGGGGCTGTGCCCCAGAGCCGGCGGACCAGCTTCGCCTCGGCCTCGAGGTCGAGCGTCCCGGGCGTGCCGCCCACCTCGCCGAAGAGCGCCTGGTACTCGGAGCCGTTCAGGGAGACCTCGCCGGCCTCCGCGACGAAGACGACATCCCCCTCCCGCCACGTCCCCGGGACGGCGCGCACGTCGTCGACGAGGCCGACGCAGCCGGCGACCGGCGTGGGGTGGATCGCCCGGCCGTCCGTCTCGTTGTAGAGCGAGACGTTGCCGGAGACGACGGGGATGCCGAGCGCCTCGCAGGCTTCCGCCATCCCCTCGATCGCCTCGGCGAGCTCCCACGCGATCTCCGGCTTCTCCGGGTTGCCGAAGTTGAGGCAGTCCGTCACCGCCAGCGGCCGGCCGGCCGCGCAGGCGACGTTGCGGGCGGCCTCCAGCACGGCCAGCGCCCCGCCGGTGCGCGGGTCGAGCCGCGTGATTCGCCCCTGGCCGTCGAGCGACAGCGCGAGGCCACGGTGCGACGGACGCAGCCGCAGGACGGCCGCGTCGAGTCCCGGCCGGCGGGCCGTGCGCGAGCCCACGAGGTGGTCATACTGCGTATAGATCCAGGCGCGGCTACGGACATTCGGGGAGGCGAGGAGCGCCAGCAGCGCGTCGCCCGGAGGCGGAGCTTGTAACACTGTGTTACTTGCGTGGGTCCCGCGCGGGCGCACCGTGACCTCGTACCGGGGCGCCTCCTCGGTGAGCAGGCGTGCCGGGATCTCGCCGACGACGTCCTCCCCGTGGAACGCGCGCAGCAGGCCCGTGTCCGTGACCTCGCCGACCACCGCGTGCGCGAGCTCCCAGCGGTCGCAGACCGCCTCGGCCGCCTCGACGAAGGCGGAATGGAGCACGGCCACCATCCGCTCCTGGCTCTCCGAGATCATGATCTCCCACGGCTCCATCCCGGCCTCGCGGAGCGGGACGCGGTCGAGGCGGACGTCGATGCCGGCGCCGTCGCGCGCCATCTCGGAGAGCGCGGAGGCGAGGCCGGCGGCGCCGCAGTCCTGGAGCGAGTCGACGAGGCCGCGCTCGACGAGCTCGAGGCTGGCCTCGATCAGCTTGTTCCCCGTGAAGGGGTCGCCGACCTGGACGGACGGGCGCTTCTCTCCGGCGCCCTCGCCGAGCTCCTGGCTGGCGAGCACGCTCGCCCCGCCGATGCCGTCCCGCCCGGTCGTCGCCCCGTAGAGGAAGACGACGCCGCCCGTCCGCCGCGCCGCGGCGCGCGTGACGCGCTCCGTCGGCAGCAGGCCGACGCACATCGCGTTGACGAGGCAGTTGTCCCGGTAGCTCTCGTCGAAGACCGCCTCGCCGCCGATCGTGGGGACGCCGATCGAGTTCCCGTAACCGCCGATCCCGGCCACGGCCCGGTCGAACGCGTGCCCGGGCTCGCCGAAGCGCAGCCCGTCGAGCAGCGCGATCGGGCGCGCGCCCATGGCGAGGATGTCGCGGACGATGCCGCCGATTCCCGTCGCCGCGCCCTGGAAGGGCTCGACGGCGGACGGGTGGTTGTGGCTCTCGACCTTGAACGCGACCGCCTCGCCGTCGCCGAGGTCGATCACGCCCGCGTTCTCCCCTGGCCCCTGGAGCACGCCGGGGCCGGTCGTCGGGAAGCGCTTCAGCAGGCGGGCGGAGTGCTTGTAGCCGCAGTGCTCCGACCAGAGCAGCGAGAAGACGGCGAGCTCGAAGTCGTTCGGCCCGCGGCCGAGCAGCTCCCGGATTCGGTCGAGTTCCCCGTCGGTCAGCCCGAGGGCGCGATGGAGAGGCTGTTCCGCGACCGCCGTCAGAGGCCAGAGTCTAGCCCGGAAACAGGACGGCTCCCGGCCGCGTTTTCCCTGAGGTGAGCGCGCGCCACCTCACCATGCTCGGCCTGCTCGGAGCGATCTGGGGAGCGGCCTTCATGCTGATCGAGATCGGACTGCGCGGGTTCGACCCCGCGGCGCTGATTGCGATCAGGCTCGGATCGGCCGCGCTGGCCCTCGCCCTCTTCGAGGCGGTGCGCGGCCGGCTGCGCAGCACGCTCGTGCGCCTGCGCCCGTACGCGCGGCGGCTCGCGCTGGCGGGGCTCGTGAACACGGCCGTCCCGTTCTTCCTGATCGCCTGGGGCCAGCAGTACGTCGACTCGAACGTCGCTGCCATCCTCAATGCGGCCGCGCCGCTGTTCACCGTCCTGCTCGCCGCGGCCGCGGTGCGGAGCGAGCGCGTGACCGGCCTTCGGCTGGCCGGCTTCGTCGTCGGCTTCGCCGGCGTCGTGCTGGTGGTCGGCGTCTCGCCGGAGGACGGGAGGCGCGGCCTGCTCGGCGCGCTCGCCATCGTCGCCGCGACCGGCTTCTACGCGGCCGGCGCCCTGTACGTGTCGCGCCGGCTGCGTGGGATCTCGCCGCTCGACGTGTCGTTCGGCCTGCTTTCCTGGGCAGCGATGTTCACGCTTCCCGGGCTCATGCTCCTCCGCGGCTCCGAGGCGGGCTGGGGCCCGGTCATGGCCACGCTCGCCCTCGGCGTCGTCGCGACCGCGCTCGCCTTCCAGCTCTACTTCGGGCTGATCGCCGGGCTCGGCGCCGCGCGGGCGATCCTCGTCACCTACCTCGTGCCGGCGCTCGCGCTCGTCTACGGCGTGACGCTCCTCGACGAGCGGCTGCGCTGGTCGGCCGTCGCCGGCCTCGCGCTCGTGCTCGCCGGCGTCGCCGTCGGGACCGGGGCCGTGCGGCGCAGGGTCGCTGCGCCGGCGTGACTCGTCCCCAGAAGGTGCCTCGCACTTCCTGGGGGCCCCGATGACCCGAGCCTACTGGCCGCTCCTCGGCCTGCTGGCCCTGATCTGGGGCGCCTCCTACCTCTTCATCAAGGTCGCCGTCGATGACGTGGAGCCCGCGGCCATGATGTTCTTCCGGCTCGCGGTCGCCGGCCTGCTGCTCCTCCCGCTGGTCCTTGCGCGCGGACAGCTCTGGGAGATGCGGCGCGCCTGGCGCGCCGGGCTCGTGCTCGGGATCGCGAACGCGGCGGTGCCGTTCACGCTGATCGCCTGGGGCGAGCAATACGTCGACTCGGGCGTCGCGGCGATCGCGAACGCGACGGTGCCCCTCTTCGTCGCGCTCCTCCTGATCCGCTTCCTCCCCAGCGAGCGCCTGTCCCGCTCCCGCCTCGCAGGCGTGTTGCTGGGGCTCGTCGGGGTGGCCGTCCTGACCGGCGGGCAGCCCGCCGCCGGTGGCTGGTGGGCCGTCGCGGGGACGCTGGCGGTGGTCGTCGCCTCGTTCGCGTACGCGATCGGCGGCGTCTACGGGCAGGTGCGGGTGCAGGGGACGTCCGGACCGGTGCTCGCGACCGCGTCGATGCTCGCGGGCGCCCTGGTGCTCCTTCCGCTCGCGGCCTTCCAGGTGCCGGACGAGCTGCCGAGCCGGGAGGCGCTCGGCTCGCTGCTGGCGCTGACCGTGCTCGGCACGGCGTTCGCGCAGCTGATCCTCTTCCGGATGCTTCGACTGCACGGCTCCGCGCGGCTGTCGCTCGTGACGTACCTGATGCCGCCGGTCGCTCTCTTCTACGGGGCCCTCCTCCTCGACGAGCCCGTCCGCACCGAAGCCGTCGCCGGGCTCGCGCTCATCCTCGCCGGCGTCGCGGTCGGCTCCGGCAAGATGCGCCGACGGCCGCAGCGAGCGTGAACGTGGAGATCCGGCGGGCCACCCCCGCCGACGTCGACTTCCTCGTCGAGCTGTACACGCACGAGGAGGTCGAGCCCTTCCTCGCGGCCTCGCGCGCGAAGGACCGGGAGTCGGTGCTCGCCGAGCTGGCGCGGGACCCGCAGGACGCGGGGACCTTCGTGATCGAGGTGGGCGGCGAGCGGGCGGGCACGCTGAGCTTCGAGACGGCCAACCGTCGGAGCCGCATCGCGAGCCTGGGCGCGATCGCCGTGCACCCGGACTTCCGGGGCCGCCGGCTCGCCGACGAGGCCTCGCGCCTCTTCCAGCGCCACCTGATCCGAGACCTCGGCTTCCACCGGCTCCAGCTCGAGATCTACGGCTTCAACGACCGCGCGATCGCCCACGCCGAGCGGGCCGGGTTCGTGCGCGAGGGGGTTCGCCGCCGTGCCTATCTGCGGCACGGCGAGTGGGTGGACGGCGTCCTCTTCGGGCTGCTCGCGGAGGAAGTAAAGAATTGATGGGGGCGTCTGTCGCAGGCCCGGATTCCCGAGTAGAGTCCGACCGTCACTCTGTGTAGAGGAGGCGCATGAAGCATCGGTTCCAGAGCACCGCTCGGCTCGTGACCGGCGTGGTCCTGCTCGCCATGGCGACGGTTGTCCTCGCGGGCCTCGCCCTCGCGGGCAACGGCAAAGGACCGTCTCCCGCGCAGTACGGCTACGGGCCGGCCGGGAAGGCGTACGGGAAGGCCAAGATCACGATCTGCCACAAGGGCAAGACGATTCGCGTCGCGGCGCCCGCGTGGAAGGCCCACCAGAAGCACGGCGACCTGCCCCACGCGTGCCCGTAGTCCCGTAGGTCCGAGACGCAGCACTTGACGGCGAGGCCGGCGCGCCTCGGCGTCCCCCTCTTCGCGGGCGGGCTCGTGCTCGCGCTCGCGCTCGCCGACGGCGGTTTCTTCCGCTGGACGTGGCCATGGGCGATTGTCGCGCTCGCCACGGCCGCAGTGGGGTTTGCGCTGCTCGGGCGCCTGACGCGCGTCTCGTGGCTCGCGGCGGCGTTCGTTCTCGGACTGGGGGTCCTCGCGGCCTGGCAGGCGGCCACGGCTTGGTGGTCGCCGGATCCCGAGCGCTCGCTCGAGGACGGGTTTCGGGGCACGGTCTACGCTGTCGGCGCGGCCACGTTCGTCGTGCTCGTGCGCGCGGCGGGCCCCCGCCGGCTCCTGGCCGGCGTCGTCGCCGGCGTCGCGGTGACGCTAGCGATCGGCCTGGCCGACCACGCGCGGGGACAGGCCGACCCGCTCCAGGGCTCGCTGCTCTCGCAGCCGATCGGCTACGCGAACGCGGTCGGGATCCTCGGCGCGGTCGCGGCGCTCGTCGCGATAGGACTCCTGATCGACGCGTCCTCCCCGGCGACGCGCGTCGCGCTCCTCGCGGCGGTCGGGCTCTGCGTCCTGGCGCTGGTGCTGACGGAGAGTCGCGCGGCGTGGCTGGCCGCCTTCCTCGGCCTCGTCACCGCGATCGTCTTCCGGCTGCGCGGTCCGCGCCCTTGGGTCCTTCCCGCCTGGCTGTCAGCTGTGACGGTGGCCCTGATCGCCGTTCTCCTCTCGCCGCTCGCCTTCGGCTCGGGAAGCCTCCACGGGCTCCTCAGCGACCGCGCGTACTACTGGCCGGTCGCCTGGCACGGGCTCGACGCCCCGCTCCACGGTCTCGGTGCCGGCTCCTTCGCGCAGCTCTGGGCGCTCGAGCGGCCGGTGCCGGCCAACGCGATCGACGCCCACAGCCTGTTCCTCGAGGCCCTGCTCGAGCTCGGGGCGATCGGCCTGGTGATCCTCGTCGCGACGCTCGTCCTGCCCTTGACCGCCGCGCCGCGGCTCGCCGGCGGCTGGGCCGCGGGCGCGACGGGTGCGTACACGGCCTTCCTCGTGCACGCGGCGGTCGATTGGGACTGGGAGATGCCTGTCGTCTCGCTCGCCGGGGTGGCCTGCGGCGCGGCGCTCCTGGCCGGCGGCCGGCGGCCCCCCGTAGGATTCCGCTCATGACGAGCTACCTGCACACGATGTACCGCATCACCGAACCGGAGCGGAGCCGCGCCTTCTACGAGGCGCTCGGGTTCAGGTTCTCCAGGGAGATGGACATCGTCCGCGACGGCGAGAAGGAGGCGACGAACTACTTCTTCTCGCTCGGCGACGCCGAGAACGTGCTCGAGCTCACCTACAACCACGACGGGCGCACCTACGACCTCGGCACGGGCTACGGCCACATCGCGCTCGCCGTGGACGACCTCGACGAGACGCTGTCGCGGCTCGCGGAGCAGGGGATCGAGCCGGAGCACGAGCCCTACCGCGTGCGTGAGGGCGGGTCACGGCTCTGCTTCGTCCGCGACCCGGACGACTACCGCATCGAGCTGATCGACCGCTCCGGCAACTAGGCACGCCACGTGACCGCCTGCGGGACGGCTGCGCGCGCGGCCGCCACTCTCGCCGCCGCACTGACGCTCACCAGCTGTGGCGGTGCATCGGCTGGGCCACGGACCGTCCCCGGCCTCGAGGGGAGCATCGTCGACATCGGTGGGCGGTACCTCTACTTCGAGTGCGTCGGGGAGGGCAGCCCGACCGTCCTGCTCGAGGCCGGCTCCTTCGGGACGACGAGGTCCTGGCGGGACGTGCAGCCTCGTCTGGCGGCAGCGACCCGCACGTGCAGCTACGACCGCGCCGGTCTGGGCGGCAGCGCCGCGCTGCCGGGCGTACACGACGCGGCGGACGAGCTCGGCGACCTCGAGCAACTGCTCGAGCGCGCCGACATCGAGCCACCATACATCCTCGTGGGGCACTCGTACGGCGGCCTGCTCGCTCTCCTCTTCGCGCAGGCGCACCCGGACGACATCGTCGGCGTCGTGCTCGTCGACGCCTTGCACCCGGACTTCCGCCGCACTGCCCTCGCGCTCGTCCCCGAGGGCGCGGGGTTCGGCGATCTCAGGTGGGAGTTCGCTCGCGCCGTTGTGGGTTCGGTCGACCTTCGCGCAAGCGAGCAGGCGGCTCGCCGGGTCCGAGCGCTCGCGACCCGGCTCGTCGTCCTCGGCGCGGGGCAGACGCAGGATCCGGATCTGCCGCCGGACCTGGACCGATCGCTTCGAAGGCTCTGGGACGCGTACCAGGAGCGGCTCGCGGCGCTGTCCGGCGACAGCGTCCACGTCGTCGCGCTGCGCAGCGATCACGTCGTCCAGAGCCGCCTCACCGGACAGCCCGAGGTCGTGGTGCGCGCCGTGCGAGCCGTCGTCGACGCCGAGCGCGAGGCCGCGGGGCTCGCTGCCTGCGCTCGGATCTTCCGGGGGCTGCCCGTGCGTTGCGTGCCCTGACCGAAGCAGCGCGGGCGGAAGGCGGCGGGCCGCCTCGAGCGCTACCCGCGCGGGCGGTACTCGGACGGGCCCGCGAGCACGACGAGATAGCCGTCGGGATCGCGGAACCAGACCTCCTGCTGGCGGGCGTTCGGGTTCACGTGGACGTCGCGCACGACGGTCGCCCCAGAGGCCCGTACGCGCTCCGTCGCCGTCTCCAGGTCGGCGACCTCGAACCAGAGCAGGACGCCATTCCCCAGCGGCTGCTCCGGGTCGGCGAGCGGGCCGTGGTGGTCCTCGACGTCGATCCTGTGGAGCTGGAGCAGGATCTCCCCGCCGACGACGATCTGCTCGTACTCGTCGCCCCCGTGACCGCTCTCCGCGGAAAGGACGTGCTGGTAGAAGCGGCTCGAGGCCTCGACGTCGCGGACGGCGACCAGAGGCTGCGGCCACGCCCGGGGAGGCACCGCGCGAGTGTACTCCGGGTTCGCGACGCCCCGAGCGGGGTAAGCCGCTGCCGTGCGATTCCGGCGCAAAGCACGGCTCGATCCCGGCCAGGTCGTGGACGTCCGCGGCCGCCGCCTCGGCGCCCCAGGCGGGCTCGCCGTCGGCGGAGGCGGGATCGGCCTCGTCGTGCTCGTCGTCTACCTGCTCGTGACGATGCTCGGCGGCGGCGGCCTGGGCGACCTCGGCACGCTCGAGAACCGCCGCGTCGGCCCGGGGGACACGCCGGGCCAGGTCTCCAGCGAGTGCCGTACGGGGGAGGACGCGAACGAGCGGCAGGACTGCCGGATCGTCGGGGTCGTCAACAGCGTCCAGGAGTTCTGGAGCGGCGTCTTCGAGCGGAGCGGCGAGCGGTACCAGCTGACCGAGACCGTCTTCTTCACCGACCAGGTGCAGACGGCGTGCGGCTTCGCGAGCTCCCAGGTCGGACCGTTCTACTGCCCGGCCGACCAGCGGGTCTACGTCGACCTCGGCTTCTTCGACGAGCTCCAGAGCCGGTTCGGCGCAGGCGGGGGGCCGTTCGCCCAGGCGTACGTGATCGCGCACGAGTACGGCCACCACGTGCAGAACCAGCTCGGCGTGCTCGATCGCGTCCGCGGCGACCGGCAGGGGCCCGAGAGCCTGGCGGTGCGCTCCGAGCTCCAGGCTGACTGCTACGCCGGGGTCTGGGCCGCGAACGCAGTCGAGGCCGGGCTGATGGAGGAGCTGACGCAGGCGGACATCAACGAGGGGATCGACGCCGCCTCCGCGATCGGCGACGACCGCATCCAGGAGCGAACGCAGGGACAGGTGAACCCGGAGTCGTGGACCCACGGCTCCTCGGAGCAGCGGCGCCGCTGGTTCTCCCGCGGCTACGAGCAGGGCCGGCCGGCGGCCTGCGACACGTTCTCGGGCTCGATCTAGGCGGGCTCGAGCGCGTGCGGCCGCAGCAGCGTCACCGCGACGGCGAGGATCCACGCGAACACCAGCGGAAGCGCGAGCTGGCCGGCGCCGCTCTCGGGCGCGGCGGTCGAGGCGATGCCGACGGCACCGAGCACGACACCCGTCCACCCGAGCCACCTTCGGAGCGCGCCCGTGCGTAGCGCCGCCGCGCCGGTGACGACCAGGAACAGGCCGGCCAGCGCCTGGAACAGGACGAAGAAGCCCGTCGCGGTGTCGTAGAGGGCCGTGCCCACGACGGCGTCGAGGCCCGACTCCGCACGCGAGAAGATCGCGTAGTACGCCGCCTTGTCGCCGAGGCCGGCCGCGACCATCAGCACCGCACTGGCGAGGCTCGCCGTCGCGAGCCAGCCGATCTCGCCCTCGGCGCGTCGCAGCCGCGTCCAGAGATGAGCGGCGAAGACGATCAGCAGCAGCGAGCCGAGCGTATCGAGGAAAAGGCCGGCGAGCGCCAGGCCGGGGTTGCCGTCCCGAGCCGCGTCCGCGACGTCGGCCTTCGAGGCTCCGGGCGGAAGCGCGAAGCCCGCAGCGCCGATCACGGCGAACCCGCCGATCGAGAGCACGAGCGCTCCGATCCCGCTGAGGCCCCCGATCACGCTGTCACTGCGTTGGCTCATCCGCCTCCCTCAGTAACTTTACACCATGTCAAATTCGAGAAGCAAGCGCGCATCGGCGGCGCGCGCCGGACGGACGCGGCGGCACATCCTGGCTGCCGCTCGCGCGTTGCTCGAGGAGCACGGCTACCACGGCGCCGGCCTCGGCGCGGTCGCGGCCGCCGCGGGAGTCTCACGGCAAGCCGTCTACCTGCACTTCGGGTCGAAGGCGCAGCTGGTGCTCGCCCTGGCGGCGCACGTCGACGAGGAGGAGGGGCTGCGGGACCTCGCCCGGGCCGTCGATGAGGCTCCGACCGCCCTCGCGGCCCTCGACCGGTTCGTCGAGCTCGTCGCGGAGCTGACTCCCCGCGTCCGGCGGACGGCCGCGGTGCTCGAGGCCGCTCGGCTGGACGTGCCCGAGGCTGCAGCCGCCTGGCGAGATCGCACCGAGAGTCGCCGGCGGCGCTGCCGTCGCATCGTCGACCGCCTCGCCCGGGAAGCGCGCCTCGCGGAGGGGTGGACGGTCGAGGAGGCCGCGGACTTTCTCTGGGCGGCGTCCGGGCTCCACGTCTGGGAGGACCTCGTGATCCTCAGGAAGTGGCCCAGCGAGCGCTTCCGCCGACATCTGCGACGCGTCCTGCACCAGGCGCTGGTGGAGCCCGAGCCGGCGGCTTAGGATCGGCGCGTGGAGGGTGCGCGCGAGCTGCTCGAGCGGACGGCCGGGATCGCGGCCGACTACGTCGAGTCCCTCGGCGACCGCCGCGTGTTCCCCGACGTGACGCCCGAGGAGCTGCGGAAGGTGCTCGGGGGGCCGCTGCCGGAGGAGCCGATCGACGCTCGCGAGGTCGTCGAGCACCTCGCCGAGGCGGCCGGGCGCGGCGTCGTCGCGACCGGCACGGGCCGCTACTTCGGCTTCGTCATCGGCGGCGTGCTCCCGGCGGCGCTCGCCGCGGACTGGCTGACGTCGACGTGGGACCAGAACGCGGGGCTCTACGCGGCCGGCCCGTCCGCCTCGGTCGTCGAGGAGGTGACCCGCGAGTGGATCGTGGAGCTGCTGGGACTCCCCGCGCACGCGTCGATCGGGTTCGTCACCGGCACTCAGATGGCGCACGTCACCGGGCTGGCGGCGGGCCGCTTGCACGTGTTGGACGCGGTCGGCTGGGACGTCGGCCGCGACGGGCTCCAGGGCGCCCCGCCCGTGCGCGTGTTCGTGGGGCCGAAGCGCCACGTCACCGTCGACCGGGCGCTCCGCCTGCTCGGGCTCGGCGCGCCCGCCGTCGTCCCGGTCGACGGGCTTCGGGACGCCCTGGCGGCCCACGACGGCCCCGCGATCGTGTGCGCCCAGGCGGGGGAGGTGAACACCGGCGCGTTCGACCCGCTCGACGAGCTTGCAGACGTGGCCGGGGAGGCGGGCGCCTGGCTCCACGTCGACGGCGCCTTCGGGATCTGGGCCGCCGTGTCGCCCGAGCTCGGCCACCTCGTCGAGGGCCTCGAGCGAGCCGACTCGTGGACGAGCGACGCGCACAAGTGGCTCAATGTCCCCTACGACTCCGGGATCGTCCTCTGCGCGCACCCGGAGTCGCACCGGGCGGCGATGACCGTGCAGGCGGAGTACCTCTTGCAGGACGAGGGCGCCCGCCGCACGCGCGACGAGCTCGACTGGGTGCCGGAGTTCTCGCGGCGGGCGCGCGCCTTCCCCGTCTACGCGGCGCTGCGCTCCCTCGGCCGGCGCGGCCTCGTCGAGCTCGTGGAGCGCTGCTGCCGCCAGGCTCGGCGCTTCGCCGAGCTGATCGCCTCCGAGCCGGGCGTCGAGCTGCTCCACGAGGTCGTCCTCAACCAGGTGCTCTTCCGCTTCGAGGACGACGCGCGCACGAACGAGGTGCTCGCGCGCGTCCAGGACTCCGGGCGCATCTGGCTGAGCGGGACCAGCTGGGACGGCCGGAAGGCGATTCGCGTGTCCGTCTCGAACTGGCAGACGGACGACGAGCAGATCGCGCTCGCGGTCGACGCCTTCCGGGAGGCGTCGCGGGCGGCGGTGCCTCGATGAGCCTCTACGAGCGCGTCGCCTCCCTGCCGGTCGAGATCGACGGGGCGTCGCTCGAGCGCAGCGCCGTGCAGACGGGGTCGGGCTTCACCCGCGTGACGACGAGCATCCGGCTGCGCGGCGGCGGGGCGGCAGGGCTCGGCGAGGACGTCACGTACGACGCCGCATCCCACGACGCTCCGCCCGTGCCGCCGGTCGAAGGCCGCTGGTCGTCCTTCGACGAGCTCTGCGAGCGCCTCGCAGCGTGCGATCTCTTCCGCGGGCCGCCCCCCCAACCGGTCTACCGGAACTACCGGCGCTGGGCCTGGGAGAGCGCGGCCCTCGACCTCGCCCTGACGCAGGCCGGGACGCGGCTCGCGGCGGCGCTCGAGCGGGAGCCGCACGCGGCCCGGTTCGTCGCCTCGCCGCGGACGGCGACCGTCCCACGCTGGCTCGAGCTCTACCCGTCGCTCCGTTTCAAGCTCGACCCGGCGAGCTCCTGGGAGGACTCGCTCGTCGACGAGCTCGTCGCCACGGGGGCCGTGGACGTGCTCGACCTCAAGGGCGCGTACCGCGGCACGCCGGTCGACCAGCCGCCCGATCCCCGGCTCTACCGGCTCGTCGCCGAGCGGTTCCCGGAGGCGTGGATCGAGGACCCGAACCTCGTCGACGATCCGGAGTGCGCGGCGATCCTCCAGCCGCACCGCGACCGCATCACGTGGGACGCCGTCCTGCACTCGGTCGACGACATCGAGCGGCTGCCGTTCCCGCCGCGGACGATCAATGTCAAGCCCTCCCGCTTCGGCGGCGTCCGCGAGCTGTTCGCCGTCTACGAGTACTGCGAGCGCGAGGGAATCGGGATGTACGGCGGCGGACAGTTCGAGCTCGGGCCGGGGCGTCCGCAGATCCAGTACCTCGCCTCGATCTTCCACGCGGCCGGCTCGAACGACGTGGCGCCGGGCGGCTACAACGAGCCCGAGCCGCGCGCCGGGCTGCCGGAGCCGCCCCTGCCGGTCCGGCACGCTTTCGGCACGGAGTCGTGACAGACACGTGACGGGACGCCCGCTAGCGTGGCGGGCGATGGCCAAGACGGCGACACCCTGGGGCCGAGCGGAGCTCGTGGAGCGCGTCACGGTCAGGCAGCAGGCCGCGGAGAAGCGCTTCGCCTCCGTGTTCGAGCTGCTGGAGACCGACCGGGGCGAGCGCCTGGTGCGGATCGCGTACACCACGACCGGCGCCGCCCGGCGAGGGCCCGTGACGTTGCGAGCGCGCGACCTCGAGCGGCTGCGGGAGGCGCTCGCCGAGCATCCGGCGCTGGCGGAGGCGTTGCGGATGTAGACCGCGCGCCGACACGTATCAGAGCTCAGCCGGTGGTTACTCGGGCGCGCGGACGTACGAGCGGAGACCGTCCCTGCGGAACGCTTGCGGGCGAGCGGCGGCGTCGACGAACGACGCTAGGAGGAGCGCGCCGTCGCCGGAGCCCAGGAGCGGGTCGACCGCGTGCTCGGGATGGGGCATCAGGCCGACGACGTTCCCGGCGGCGTTGGCGACGCCCGCGATGTCGCGCGCCGAGCCGTTGGGGTTCTGCCCCGGCGCGTAGCGGAGGACGAGCTGTCCGTTGGCCTCGAGCTCGTCGAGCACCGGGTCGGGGGCGTAGTAGCGACCCGTCGTGTGCTTGACCGGGATGGAGAGGCGGTCGCCCGGCTCGCACGCGCGCGTCCACGCGGTCTCCGCGTTGACGACGTCGATGCCGACC
>JACVRU010000066.1 GCA_014534295.1 Thermoleophilia bacterium
ATCTGGAGCACGTTCTTGAAGTTGACGAAGATCCCCTGCGCCGTCTCCGGGCGCAGGTACGCGACCGAGCTCGCGTCCTCCACCGCCCCGACGCGCGTCTGGAACATGAGGTTGAAGTGCCTCGCCTCGGTCAGGTCGCACTCCGAGTGCTCGCCGGGCCGCTTGCTCGGCTTGCGCCCGCACTGCGCCTCGTCGAGCTTGTCGGCGCGGAAGCGGAGCTTGCAGGTACGGCAGTCGACCAGCGGGTCGCTGAAGCCGGCGACGTGGCCGGACGCCTCCCAGACCCGCGGGTTGAGGATGATCGCCGAGTCGAGCGCGACGATGTCGTCGCGCTCCTGCACCATCGCCCGGAACCACAGCGAGCGGAGGTTGTTCTTCATCAGCACGCCGTAGTGCCCGTAGTCGTAGGTCGATCCGAGGCCGCCGTAGATCTCCGAGGACGGGAAGACGAACCCGCGCCGCCTGCAGAGCGACACGATCTGCTCCATCGTCACCGGCCCGCCCATTTCCCGCTACGGCGCCGGCGAAGCCGGCCCCTTCGCTCCCGGTGAGCCTCCGTCGAGCCCACGGCTCATGACGGCGAGCCTATCGAGCTACGGCCGGGAGATCGCCAGCTGGAACTGGCCTTTGCCCCGCAGCAGGCGGACGGTCACGGCCGCCTGGCGCCGCCCGCACACCGTGGTCGACACCTGGGCCGGCCCCCGGCCGCGGGCGAGCCGCAGCGGAGCGCCGGGGACGCGGAGCTGGTAGACCGACGTGCGTGGCGCCCTCAGCGTGAGGGTCACGCGGCCGTCGAGCGGGGTCGAGAAGCGGATCGTCCGCGACCTCGCGCCCTTGAGCCGCAGGACGACGTTGCCCTGCCAGGGGTCGACGATGTCCTGGTCGATCAGTGCGAGCGCCGTCTCGTCGGGCTCGAAGGTGCGGTCGACGAGCTCCCACGGGGACGGCTCGAGCCCTAGCCTCAGCTCGGCGAGCACGCGGTAGGCCTCGGCGAAGCCCTCGGCGGGGTCGAGCTCGTACCGGTGGAGCGAGAACGTGCCATCCTCGAGGCCGGCGCAGACGTTCACGTAGCTGGCCCAGCGCTTCGGGCCGAACGCGACCGCGGGCCACGGCGGGTTCGAGCGGCTGTTGGCGACGTGGTGGCCGTACTCGTGCGCGAGCACCGACTGGCGCGACGGCTGGCCCGCGATCTCCTCCGAGGGCACGACGGCCCGTCGCTGCGTCGGGGAGTAGCAGGCGAGCGCGTTGGCGCCGCAGATCATGTGCACCTCCGCCGGCGGCGCGAAGTAGAGGAGCAGGACCGAGAGCTCGGGCCCGTGAGGCAGGCGCGCGAGGAACTCCGCCCACTGCCGGTTCTCCTCGTCGTTCGCCACGAGCGCGTCCGAGACGGCGATGCGGACGCTCTCCCCGGTGGACGTGACGTAGACGCGCTCGTCCGCGGCCGCCGCGCGAAGTGCGAGCAGCGCGGGTGCCTGGGCGGATGCGGGGGAGGCCGCCGCGGCCGGGTGGGCGACCAGGGCTGCCGCGGCGGCCACCGTCCCCGCCAGGAGGAGCATGCGACTCAGCTGGTGACGATAGGCGCGCACGCTAAGAGGATGCTGAGAGGCCCGATAGGGCGGCGTTAACTCTCAGCCTCGCGGGCCGCGGGCCCGGTGGACGAGATCGTCGATGACGGCGTCGAGTCGGGCCGTGATCGCGGCGCGGATCGCCCGCTTCAGGCCGTCCACCGACTTGCCCTCCGCCTCGGCGATCTCCGCGAGGGACTGGCCCTCCCGGAGGCGCGCGAGCAGGTCCTCGCGCGTCAGCCCGACGTAGTCGGCCGCCGCTGAGAACGTCTCGCGCACGGCCATGTGGGCCGAGCCGCGGTGGTGGGAGTGGTGGAAGGGGCGGCCGGCGCGCTCGGCCGGCTTCTCCGAGGGAGCCGGATCGGAGCCGCCGCGCGTGACCGCGAGGGCGGCGCCGGCGCCGGCGAGGGCGAGCACCGCCACGAGCGCGAGGACGCGGGTGCGGGGGCGCTTCACGGCGCGAACGTAGCACCGAATCGTGAGAGGGCCCTAAGAGTTCGTGCGAATCTCCACGGTCCGGTGGCATCGTTCGGGCATGCCCGCAACCCTGCTCGTGGTCGACGACGAGCCCGCTGTCCGCGAGGCGCTCCGCCGCGCGCTCGAGCTCGAGGGCTACCGGGTCAGGCTGGCCGAGGACGGCGCCGACGCGCTCGCGCAGATCGCCGCCGAGGAGACCGACGCGGTCGTCCTCGACGTGCTCATGCCCGTCCTGGACGGGCTCACCGCCTGTCGCCGGCTGCGCCAGCAGGGGAGCCGCGTCCCGGTGCTGATGCTGACCGCGCGGGACAGCGTCGGCGACCGCGTCGCCGGCCTCGACGCCGGCGCCGACGACTACCTCGTGAAACCGTTCGCGCTCGAGGAGCTGCTCGCGCGGATCCGCGCGCTGCTGCGGCGCGGCGACGCAGCCGGCTCGGACGGTGTCCTGCGCTTCTCCGACCTCTCGCTCGACCCCGCGACGCGGGAGGTCCGCCGCGGCGACCGGCGGATCGAGCTGACCCGCACCGAGTTCCACCTGCTCGAGCTCTTCCTCCGTAACCCGCGCCAGGTGCTGACGCGGTCGCTCATCTTCGAGCGAGTCTGGGGCTACGACTTCGGGCCGTCCTCGAACTCACTGGACGTCTACGTCGGCTACCTGCGCCGCAAGACGGAGGCGGGCGGCGAGCCCCGGCTGATCCAGACCGTCCGGGGCGTCGGCTACGCCCTGCGTGAGGCATGACGCTCAGCCGCCGGCTCGCGCTCGCCTCCGCGGCGGCCGTCGCGGTCGCGGTCGCGACGCTCTCCGTGGTCGCGTACGCGATGGTGCGCAACGAGCTCCGGAACGAGCTCGACGATGCGCTCTCCCAGCGGGCCGCGCAGATCACGACGAGCCCGACGACGGCCGCGCGGCTCTTCCAGCAGCGCGAGTTCCCGACGACGCCTGCACCGCCCCTCGGCGGCGCCGCCGGCTACGCGCAGCTCGTGGACTCGACCGGCGACCGGCTCGCGGAGGCCGAGCAGCACCTGCCCGTCTCGCCGCGGACGTTCGACGTCGCCGCGGGGAGGAAGGGCTCCTTCTACGAGGACGCGACCGTGGAGGGCATCCACGCGCGGATCCTGACCGTGCCGTTCACGCCCGAGCCCGGGATCGCGCTCCAGGTCGCGCGCCCGCTCAGCGAGGTGGACGACGTGCTGGCGCGCCTGCGGCTGGTCATGCTGCTCGTGGCCGTCGGCGGCGTCGCGATCGCAGCCGCGCTCGGCCTCGCCGTCAGCCGCGCCTCGCTGGCGCCCGTGCGGAGGCTGACGGAGACCGCGGAGCACATCACGGAGACCCACGACCTCACCCTGCGCGTCGAGGCGGACCGCACCGACGAGCTCGGCCGGCTCGCGGCGAGCTTCAACACGATGCTGGGGGCGCTGGAGGAGTCCCTCCGCGCGCAGCGTCAGCTGGTCGCCGACGCCTCCCACGAGCTGCGCACGCCGCTGACGAGCCTGCGGACGAACGTCGAGCTGCTCGCGCGCGGCGGCCTCGGCGAGGAGGAGCGGCGGCAGGCGATGGACGACGTCGGCGCGCAGATCGCCGAGCTGACGACGCTGATCACCGACGTGGTCGAGCTCGCCCGCGACGGCGAGCAGCGCCACGAGGTCGAGGACGTCCGGCTCGACCTGCTCGTCGCCGACGCCGTCGACCGGGCGCGGCTGCACTCGCCGGACGTGGCCTTTCGGGAAGAGCTCGAGGAGTCCGTCGTGGCCGCCGTCCCCGACCGGCTCCACCGCGCCGTCGCCAACGTGCTCGACAACGCGGCCAAGTGGAGCCCGCCGGGAGGGGAGGTCGACGTCGCCGTCCAGGGCGGCGAGGTGAGCGTGCGCGACCGCGGGCCCGGGATCGACCCCGACGACCTCCCGCACGTGTTCGAGCGCTTCTACCGCTCGGCAGCCGCGCGCCACCGGCCGGGCTCGGGCCTCGGCCTCGCGATCGTCCGCCAGGTGGCCGAGTCGCACGGCGGCTCCGTGGCCGCCGAGCCGGCGGAGGGCGGGGGGACGGTCGTCCGGCTCCGCATTCCTACCAAGCCTTAACGCGCCTCTCAGGTTCCTCTCAGCAACTCCGGGCACGATGCGACCGTGAGCAACACGCTGAAGAGAGTGATCGCGCCGGTGGCCGCCCTCGTCGCGGCCGGAGCCGTCGGCGGCCTCGCCTCCGTCGCGGCCTGGGAGGCGATCGACGGCGAGTCGACGACGACGGTGACCGCGACGACGCCCGTCGAGCCCGTCTCCAGCACGACGCAGGCGCAGTCCTCGGTAGCGGGCATCGTCGAGAGGGCGATGCCGAGCGTCGTCGAGGTCAAGACCGAGAGCGCCGCCGAGACCTTCCCGAGCCCCTTCCCGAACCCGGCCCCGTCGCCCCGCGTCCAAGGGGTGGGGAGCGGCTGGGTCTACGACGACGACGGCCACGTGGTCACGAACCAGCACGTCGTCGGCGGGACCGACGAGGTGACCGTCGTCTTCGAGGACGGCACCGAGGTCCCGGCGACCGTCGTCGGGGCCGATCCCTCGACGGACGTGGCGGTGCTGAAGCTCGAGGAGGGGCACGAGGCGCCCGTGCTCCCGCTCGGCTCCACCTCCTCCCTGAAGCTCGGCGACACCGTGATCGCGATCGGCAGCCCACTCGGGCTCCAGGGCACGGTCACGGCCGGGATCGTCAGCGGCCTCGGCCGCGACATCCGGGCGCCGAACGAGTTCACGATCGCCGGCGCCGTCCAGACGGACGCGGCCCTGAACCACGGCAACTCCGGCGGCCCGCTGCTCGACTCGTCCGGGCGCGTGGTCGGCATGAACGCGCAGATCGCCAGCGAGACGGGCGCCAACACCGGCATCGGCTACGCCATCCCCGTCGAGACGGTCAAGCGGATCGCGGACCAGCTGATCGCCACGGGCAAGGTCGAGCACCCGTATCTCGGGGTCGTGATCGAGGACGCCGAGTCCGGCGCGCGGCTCGTCGAGGTCCGCTCCGGGAGCCCGGCCGCCGAGGCCGGCCTGCGGCAGGGCGACGTCGTCACCGAGATCGACGGCGAGCCCGTCGAGTCCTCCGACGACCTCCGCCGGGCGGTCGAGCGCCACAAGCCGGGCGACGAGCTCGAGCTCGCCTACGAGCGCGACGGCGAGTCCGCCACGGTGACCGTCACGCTCGGGTCACGGCCCGCTTCCTCCGCATAGCAGGTGCTTCCTTCCTCCGGGACAGGGAGGGCCGGGAGACCGGCCCTCTTCGTCACAATGGACGCGTGCCGAGGAAGCGGGAGAGCACGTCCACGCCGGTCGAGCTCCACGTCGTCTCGGACTCCACGGGCGAGACTGCGGCCCGGCTCGTGACGGCGCTCGAGGCGCAGTTCCCCGACCAGCCGTTCGTGGAGGTGCGACATCCGCGCGTTGAGTCCGTGCAGGATCTCGCCCGCGCCGTCAACCGCGCCAAGGGCCGCCCTGCGGTGATCGTCTACACGCTCGTCAAGCCGGAGTGGCGCGAGGCGATGCGCGCCTACTGCCGCAGCGGGCGGGTCCACTACTGCGACCTGCTCGGGCATCCGATCGACTCCGTGCGCCGCGTCTCCGGCATGGCGGCGCGGATGACGCCCGGCGCGCGGGCCGCGCTCAACGAGAGCTACTTCAAGCGGATGGAGGCGATGGAGTTCGCGGTCAAGTACGACGACGGCATCGGGGCGCGCGGCCTCGAGGAGGCTGACGTCGTGCTGGTCGGCGTCTCGCGCACGTCGAAGACGCCGCTCTCGATCTATCTCGGCTACCTCGGCCACAAGGCGGCCAACGTCCCCGTCGTCAAGGGGATCGCGCCGCCGCCGGAGCTGTTCCGCCTCCCCGCGGAGAAGGTCGTCGGGCTGACGATCGACGCCGAGCGACTCGCCGAGATCCGCCACGCCCGCGTCAGCAGTATGGGCGGGTCGAGGAAGTACGCCGGGCTGCTCGAGGTCTACGACGAGCTCGAGGAGGCCGCGCGGCTCCACCGGCGACTCGGTTGCCCCGTGATCGACGTCTCAGACCTGTCGATCGAGGAGACTGCCGCGCGGATCGTGAAGTTCGTCGAGGACCGGCGGCAGGCGGCCGCGTCGTGAAGCCCAAGCCGCCCGTCCCGCTCTGGCGCTGGGCGATCTGGTGGGCCTGTCTGGGCCTCGGGATCCTCCTCTTCTACGTGCTCCTGACGCCGGTCTGGCTGGGGATCCGGGCGGCCGCCTGGGTGGCCGACGCGCGCGCCCGCGCGAGGCGGCCGTGACCCGGATCGGAGCCGGGCGGGGGGCCGATGCCGCCGAGGCGGCCGCCGCCGCGGCCGAGCAGCTCGGCGAGGCCCGCGCCGACCGGGCGTTCGTCTTCCTCTCCGGCGGCGTCCCCGCGGAGGACGCGGTGGCCGCCGTGCACGAGCGGCTCGCGCCCGGGCACCTGGTCGGCTGCGTCGCCGACGGCGTACTCGCACGGGAGGTGGAGATCGAGGCCGGGACGGCGGCGGCCGTCTGGGCCGCCTCGCTCCCCGGGGCACAGGTGGGCTCGTTCCACGCGACGACGCTCGAGCTCGAGGAGGGCACGGCGATCGTGGGGTTCCCGCAGGCCGACCGCGCCGACCTCGTCGCCCTGATCGTCGACCCGTACACGTTCCCGGCCGACGCCTTCCTCGAGAAGCTGAACGAGGACAGCCCGGGCACGCCGCTCGTCGGCGGCGTCGCCTCGGGCCGGCAGCTGCTGCTCGGCCACGAGGTGCTGCCCGACGGAGCCGTGGGCGCCGTCCTCTCGGGCGTGCCGGTCCGCACGCTCGTCTCGCAGGGCTGCGCGCCGATCGGCCGCGACGCCGTGATCACCTCCGCCGAGGGGAACGTGATCTACGAGCTCGCAGGGGAGCGCGCTGTCGACCGTCTGCGCGACGACGTGCTCGCGCTCGACGAGCGGCAGCGCGCGCTCGCGGCCACGGGGCTCCTGATCGGGCTGGTGATCGACGAGAACAAGCCCGAGTACGAGCGCGGCGACTACCTGATCCGCGGGCTGATCGGCGCCGACGAGGACGCGGGCGCGATCGCGATCGGCGCGCCGGTGCGGGTCGGACAGACCGTCCGCTTCCACGTCCGCGACGGCGCCAGCGCGGACGACGATCTCCGGAGCACGCTTGCGCCCCTCGTCGGCGCCCGGGCCGCCGGCGCGCTCCTCTTCACCTGCAACGGCCGCGGCACGAACATGTTCGCGGAGGCGGGGCACGACGCCCTGGTCGTCACCGAGGCGCTCGGGGCGCACGCGGTCGCGGGCTTCTTCTGCGGCGGGGAGATCGGCCCCGTCGGCGGCCGGGCCTTCCTCCACGGCTTCACCGCGACGCTGGCGGTCTTCCTCGACGAGTAACCCGCCACGGGTGTGGGAAGATTGCGCCCCCTCATGGCGACGACGGCGACCCGGTACGTCTACGACTTCGACGAGCCGACCGACGGCGGCCGGGAGCTCCTCGGCGGGAAGGGGGTCGGCCTCGCGGAGATGACCCGGCTGGGGATTCCGGTGCCGGCGGGGTTCACGATCACGACTGACGCCTGCCGCGCGTACCTCGCCGCCGGCAAGCAGCTCCCCGAGGGGCTCGAGGAGGAGGTCGCCGAGCACGTTCGCCGGCTCGAAGAGCGCACGGGGAAGCGCTTCGGCGACCCGGAGGACCCGCTGCTCGTCTCCGTGCGCTCCGGCGCGGCGATCTCGATGCCGGGGATGATGGACACGATCCTCAACCTGGGCCTGAACGACGAGGCGGCCGAGGGGCTCGACAATTGGTTCGGGTGGGACTCGTACCGGCGGCTGATCCAGATGTACGGCGAGGTCGTCGAGGGAATCGACGCGCACCGCTTCGAGGACGGCGACGACCCGAAGGAGCAGGCGGACCGCTTCCGGCACGTCTACGAGGAGGAGGCGGGCCGCCCCTTCCCGCAGGACGCCCGCGACCAGCTGACGCGCGCGGTCGAGGCCGTCTTCGAGTCCTGGGACAACCCGCGGGCGCAGGTCTACAGGCGCGCGCACGGAATCCCCGACGACCTCGGCACGGCCGTCAACGTCGTCGAGATGGTCTTCGGCAACAAGGACGAGCGCTCCGGTACGGGCGTCTGCTTCACCCGCGACCCGTCCACCGGCGAGCCGGGGCTCTACGGCGAGTTCCTCGGGCAGGCGCAGGGTGAGGACGTCGTCGCGGGGATCCGTACCCCCGAGCCGCTCGACCGGATGCGGGAGCGGCTGCCGGAGGCCTTCGGCGAGCTCGTGGCGACGATGGAGCGCCTGGAACGGCACTACCGCGACATGCAGGACATCGAGTTCACGGTCGAGTCGGGCCGCCTCTATCTGCTCCAAACGCGCACGGCGAAGCGCACCGCGGCCGCGGCGCTCAAGTGCGCCGTCGACATGGTCTCGGAGGGGCTGATCTCCCGCGAGGAGGCCGTCGCCCGGATCGACCCGGCCCAGCTGGACCAGCTGCTCCATCCGATGATCGACCCGCAGGCCGACTACGCGGTCGCCTGCCGTGGGCTGAACGCGTCGCCCGGCGCCGCCAGCGGCGGGATCGTCTTCGACGCCGACACGGCCGCCGAGCGCGGCGCGGCGGGGGAGAGCCTGATCCTCGTCCGCTGGGAGACGACGCCCGACGACATCCACGGGATGATCCAGGCGCAGGGCATCCTCACCGCCCACGGCGGTATGACCTCGCACGCGGCGGTCGTCGCGCGCGGCATGGGCAAGCCCTGCGTCGCCGGCTGCGACGCGATCTCGATCGACGCCGAGGCCCGCACCGCGCGGATCGGCGAGCACGATCTGTGCGAAGGGGACTTGCTCACGATCAACGGTGGCACCGGCGAGGTGATCGTCGGCGAGGTGCCGCTCGTTCCCCCGCAGATCAACGAGGACTTCGAAACCGTGCTCGAGTGGGCCGACGGGCTGCGCCGCCTGAAGGTGCGCGCCAACGCCGACACGCCCGAGGACGCGGCCAAGGCCCGCGAGTTCGGCGCGCAGGGAATCGGGCTTTGCCGCACCGAGCACATGTTCTTCGCCGGCGGCCGGTTGCCGGTCGTGCGCGAGATGATCCTGGCCGAGAGCGAGGAGGGCCGGCGCGACGCGCTCGAGCGGCTGCTGCCGATGCAGCAGGGGGACTTCGAGGCGATCTTCGACGCGATGGCCGGCCTGCCGGTCACGATCCGGCTGCTCGACCCGCCGCTGCACGAGTTCCTGCCGCCGGTCGAGGAGGCGACGGACGACCGCATGCGCCGCCGGATCCGCGCGCTCGAGGAGTCCAACCCCATGCTCGGGTCGCGCGGCTGCCGGCTCGGGCTGATGTTCCCGGAGATCTACGAGATCCAGGTGCGTGCGATCGTCGGGGCCGCGGCGGCCGTGCAGGCACGGACCGGCGAGGCGCCGCTGGTCGAGATCATGCATCCCCTCGTCGGCTTCGACGAAGAGCTGCGCAGGCTGCGCGAGCTGACGGTGCGGACGGCGGCGGAGGAGGCCGGCGACGTCGCCTACCTCTGCGGGACGATGATCGAGCTGCCGCGGGCGTGCCTGCGGGCGGACGAGATCGCCGCGCATGCCGACTTCTTCTCCTTCGGGACGAACGACCTCACGCAGACGACGCTCGGTCTCTCCCGCGACGACGCGGAGGGGAAGTTCCTGACCTTCTACCTCGAGGACGGGATCCTCGAGCGGAATCCGTTCGAGACGATCGACACCGGCGGAGTCGGCGACCTGATGCGGATCGCGGTCG
>JACVRU010000039.1 GCA_014534295.1 Thermoleophilia bacterium
CGATCTTCGAGATCACGCCCTCGTCGCCGCCCTTCTTGATCCCGTACGGGAGCTCGGTGACGACGACCGCGGTGCGGCCTCCGCGCAGCTCCTCGATGTGCGCGCGGGCGCGCATGACGATACGGCCGCGGCCGGACCGGTAGGCCTCCTTGATCCCCGAGCGGCCGACGATGATCCCGCCGGTCGGAAAGTCGGGGCCCTTGACGTGCTTCGCGAGCGCGTCGATCGAGGCGGTCGGGTCGTCGATCAGCGCGACGACCGCGTCCACCACCTCGCTCAGGCGGTGCGGCGGGATGTTCGTGGCCATGCCGACCGCGATCCCGGCCGAGCCGTTGACGAGCAGGTTCGGGAACCGGGAGGGCAGGACGGAGGGCTCGCGGCGCGACTCGTCGTAGTTCGGGACGAAGTCGACCGTGTCCATGTCGATGTCCCGCAGCATCTCCGTCGCGATCCGCGACAGCCGGCACTCGGTGTATCTCATGGCCGCTGCCGGGTCGTCGTCGACGGAGCCGAAGTTGCCCTGGCCATCGACCAGCGGGTAGCGGAGCGAGAACGGCTGCGCCATGCGGACGAGCGTGTCGTAGATCGCCGCGTCTCCGTGCGGGTGGTACGAGCCCATGACGTCGCCGACGACGCGGGCCGACTTCTTGTAGGGCCGGTTCGGCTGCATGCCAGCCTCGTGCATCCCGTAGAGGACGCGCCGGTGGACCGGCTTGAGCCCGTCGCGCACGTCGGGCAGCGCGCGGCTGACGATGACCGACATCGCGTAGTCGAGAAAGCTGGAGCGCATCTCCTGCTCGAGCATGCGGTCCTCGATCCGGCCGGGATCGAGCGCCCCGGTCTCGAGCTCAGACACGGGCGCGCTTCCCCGCTCGGAAATGCGTCAGCACTTTCGAGCGACTAGACATCCAGGAACCTCACGTCCTTAGCGTTCGCCTCGATGAAGTTGCGCCGCGGCTCGACCTGGTCGCCCATGAGCATCGCGAACACCTCGCCCGCGGCCATCGCGTCCTCGACCTGCACGCGCACGAGCAGGCGGCGCTGGGGATCCATCGTGGTCTCCCAGAGCTGCTCCGCGTTCATCTCCCCGAGGCCCTTGAAGCGGGAGAGCTGGATGCCCTGCTTCGCCACCTCGAGCGCCTCGTCGCGCAGCTCCTGGTACGTCTCGGCGAGCTCGGAGGCCTTGCCGTGCGCGATCGTGAACGGCGCCAGCCCGACCGCGTCCGCCAGCTTCGCGTAGGCCCGCCGCAGGTTCTCGTAGATCGGCGAGCCGAGCAGGAGGGCGGGCACGCTGACCGTCCGGGCGGTGTTCGTCTCCTTCTCGACGACCTTGACGCGGAACGCGTCGTCACCGCCGTCCTCCAGCGCGAGCGCGTAGCCGTTCTCGCCGACCGCCTTCAGCGCCCTCTTGAAGTCCTGGCCCGCGGCCCCGTCGACCTCGACGAGCCGGTGCTTGACGACGAAGTCGGCCGCGTCGGAGCCGAAGTCGGCGCGCAGCCGCGCGAGCCAGCCGTCGAACTCCTGGAGCACGCGGGCGAACCGGCCCCAGCGGGCCTCGGTCATCTTGACCTCCTCACCGTAGCGGTCGCGGATCTCGAGCTCGCCGACCCGCTCGCGGACGAGCAGCTCCTCGAGCTGCGCCTCCTTCTCGAAGTAGAACTCCTGGCCGACGAGCTTCACCTTGTAGAGGGGCGGAACCGCGATGTAGACGTGGCCGCGCTCGAACAGCTCCGGCATCTGCCGGTAGAGGAACGTGAGCACGAGCGTGCGGATGTGCGAGCCGTCGACGTCGGCGTCGGTCATGACGATGACGCGGTGGTAGCGAAGCTTCGAGATGTCGAACTCGTCGCCGATGCCCGTCCCGATCGCGGTGATCATCGCCTGGATCTCCACGTTCGACAGCACCTTGTTGATGCGGTTCTTCTCGGAGTTGATGATCTTTCCGCGCAGGGGCAGGATCGCCTGGTACGTGCGGTCTCGCCCGGCCTTCGCGGAGCCCCCGGCCGAGTCGCCCTCGACGATGTAGAGCTCCGCCGACTCGGGGTCGCGGATCGTGCAGTCCGCGAGCTTGCCCGGCAGCGAGGAGCCCTCGAGCGCCGACTTCCGCCGCGTCAGCTCCCGCGCCTTGCGCGCCGCCTGGCGGGCGCGCGCGGCCGCGATCGCCTTTTGGACGATCTGGCGGGCCTCGGTGGGGTTCTCCTCGAGGAACTCGGCGAGCCGCTGGTTGACGGTCTGCTTGACGAGACCTTCCATCCAGGGGTTGCCGAGCTTCGTCTTCGTCTGCCCCTCGAACTGCGGCTCGCGGAGCTTGACGGAGATGATCGCCGCGAGGCCCTCGCGCACGTCCTCGCCCTCGAGGTTCTCCTCCTTCTCCTTGAGCAGGCCCTTGTCTCGCGCGTACTTGTTCAGCGTCGCCGTTAGCGCGCTCTTGAAGCCCGTCAGGTGCGAGCCGCCTTCGTGGGTGTTGATGTTGTTGGCGAACGAGAAGACGGAGTCGACGTAGGACGAGTTCCACTGCATGGCCACCTCGACGTGGGCGCCCCGCTCCTGCTCCTCGCCCTCGAAGTGGACGATCCGCTTGTGGACGGGCTCCTTCGAGCCGTTCACGTAGGCCACGAAGTCGCGGATGCCCCCCTCGTAGTGGAACTCGACGCGCTCCTCGCCCTCGCGCTCGTCGAGGAGCACGATCCGGAGGCCGCGCGTGAGGAACGCCGTCTCGCGCAGACGCTGGGTCAGCGTCTCGCTCGAGAGCTCGAGCTCGTCGAAGACCTCGGCGTCGGGAAGGAACGAGATCGTCGTGCCGTGCTCGTCCTTGACGGCCTCGCCGACGACCTCCAGATCGGTCGTGGGGACGCCGCGCGCGAACTCCTGCCGGTAGAGCTTCCCCTCACGGCGCACCTCCGCCACCAGCCACTCGGAGAGCGCGTTGACCACCGAGACACCGACGCCGTGGAGGCCGCCGGACACCTTGTAGCCCTCGCCGCCGAACTTGCCGCCGGCATGGAGCTTCGTCAGGACGACCGTCAGCGCGGAGAGGCCCTGGTCCGCGATCACGCCCACGGGGATGCCCCGACCGCGGTCGACGACCGTGACCGAGTTGTCCGGCAGCAGGCGGACCGCGACGTACTCGTTGTGCCCCGCGAGCGCCTCGTCGACGGCGTTGTCGACCACCTCGTAGACGAGGTGGTGGAGGCCCCGAGGGCCCGTCGAGCCGATGTACATGCCCGGTCGCATGCGCACCGGCTCGAGGCCTTCGAGGACGGTGATGTCCTTTTCGGTATACGTCGCTTTGGCCATAAAAAATCCCCGCAAATACGGGCTTTACGGGCGAGGTGAAGTCTACCAGACCGAGCGGTCGGACCGTTGCTGCGCGAGACTGGCCGCGGCGGCCCTGGCGACGAGCTTTCGGAGCTCTTCGTCCTCGATCTCGGAACTGATCGCGGACGCCAGCGCGCGTTCCTCCGGTGTAGGGTCCGGAAGTGGGTCCGGGGCTGTCCCCCCACCCTGGGCGGGGGCTTCCGGCAACGGGCCGGGTGAGAATTTCAACGCTTTCGGCGCACTCTCGTGCAGGGTCGCCCCGAGCCGGGCCAGCAGCTCCGGCGCGAGCTGTGCCAGCTCGAACGACCACGCGGACGAGCTCGTCGAGACGTGCAACGTCCCGTCGCGCGCGATCCGCGCAGGCCAGGCGTTGCGCGCGATCGCCTCGCCCACCGCGACCGGCCAGGCCCCGACCACGTCGGCCATCGCCCCCTGGGGGCCGAACCGCCGCAGCTCCCGTGCGACGTCGTCGCCCAGCCGCTCGATCACCCGCGCGTCACCTCGCCGGGCTGCACGGTCAGCAGCAGGTCGGGTGCCACCGGCAGGAAGGATGCGTCCGTCGCGGTGACGAGCGCCTGCCCCCGCCCGGCGAGCAGGCTCGCCAGCGCGCGACGCCGCTCGGGGTCGAGCTCCGACAGCACGTCGTCGAAGAGCAGCAGCGGCGGCCCGCCCGTGCGGTCGGCGATCGCGGCCGCCTCGCCCAGCAGGAGCGCCAGCACCGCGAGCCGCTGCTCCCCCTGCGAGCCGTACAGGCGGAGATCGCGGCCTCCGGCGAGGACACCGACGTCGTCCAGATGCGGCCCGAGCCCCGTGGCTCCGCGTTCGAGATCCCGGTCGAGCCGGTCGTCCAGCGCCTGCGCGGAGAGCGCCTCGCCGCGGTACTCGAGGCGAAGCCCGGGCAGGCGGAGCGCCTCGCCGATGACGGCCACTTCGGGCTCGAGCAGGGCCAGCGCCTTCGATCGGGCCTGCGCCAGCGCGGCGCCCAGGGCCGCGGTCCGGGCCGTCCAGGGCTCGAGCGCCTCCCTCGAGGAGACGCCCAGCCCGACGCGGCGGAGGGCGGCGTTCCGCTGGCCGACGGCCGCGGCGTACTCCCCCGGAAGCTCGGTGCGGGCCGGGAACAGCCGCCCGAGCGCCCGGTCGACGTACGCACGCCGGACGGCCGGCCCTCCCTTGACGACGGCGAGCCGGTCCGGCGTGAAGACGAGCGTCGCCAGGTCCGACCGCAGCTGCTCCGCCGAGCGGAGCGCAATCCCGTTCAGACGTGCCTGCTTGCCCGCGCCGGCGCGGAGCACGACCTCGACGGAGAGCGGGGCCTCGTCGCGATGGCCACCGAGCGCGACCCGCGCTCCGCCCTCGCCGAACCGGATCAGCTGCGCATCCGACCGCGTGCGCGGCGAGAAGCCCTGCGTGCCGACGTGGAGCGCCTCGAGCAGGTTCGTCTTCCCGGCGCCGTTCGGCCCGACGACGAGCACGAGGCCGGGGTCGAGCGCGAGCTCGAGGCGTGCATACGAGCGGTAGTCGCGAAGCGAGACCGTCTCGACGATCAGCCGGGGAGCCTGATCGGCATGAGCAGATACGTGTAGTCCTCGCTCGTGCCCTGGATGACGACCGGCCGCAGCGGGCTGATCAGGCGCAGCACGACGTCGTCCGCGTCGATCGACTCGATCCCCTCCCGGAGGAAGCTCGGGTTGAAGCCGATCTCCAGCGGCTCGCCGGCGAACTCGATCGGGAGGCTCTCCTTCGCCTCGCCGACGTCCGGCGTCTGCGTCGAGGCCGTCAGCTCGCCCTCCGCGAAGCGCAGCCGGAGCGGGTTGCTGCGCTCGGCCATCACGGAGACGCGGCGAACAACGTCCGCGAGTTCGGCGCGGGACGCGCGCACCTCGTGTTCGAAGCTCTCCGGCAGCAGCTGGCGGTAGTTCGGGAACTGCCCGTCTATACGCCGCGTCGTCAGCCAGACGCCGTCCACGCGGAAGACGATCTGGTTCTCGAGCACGCCGAGCTCGACCGCGTCCGCGTCCCCGGCGATGCGCGCCAGCTCGCCGAGCGCGCGGGCCGGCACGATCGCCTCGAGCGTCGGCGGCGCTGCAACGAGGTCGGTCTCCTTGACGGCCAGCCGGTAGGAGTCGGTCGCGGCCATCACCAGCTTCTGCCCCTCGAACTGGACGAGGACGCCCGTCAACACCGGGCGCGACTCGTCGCGCGAGGCGGCACGCGAGACACGGCCGATCGTGTCGAGCAGCGCCCCGGCCTCGACCTCGAACGCCTGCACCGTGTCGACCTCCGGAAGGCGCGGGAAGTCTTCGACGCCGTAGGCCTGGATGCGATAGCTTGCCGTGCCGCATTCGACGTGCAGCGACCCTTCGTCCGCCTTCGCCGTAATCGACACGTCCCCCTCGGGGAGCAGTCGCGCGATGTCGCCGAGCAGCCGCCCGGGCACGACGGCCGCGCCCTCCTCCGCCACGTCCGCCTCGAGTGACGCGCGTAGCGACAGCTCCATGTCCGTGGCGGCCAGGTGCAAGCGACCGGCCTCCGCGCGCAACATCACGCCCTGGAGCACCTGAACGGCGCTCCGTGTCGAGACGGCGCGCGATACGAGCGCCAGCTGACCGGCCAGCTCCTCCCGCGAGCATGTGAGTCTCAACCCCGAGGTCACAACCACGTCTGTTTCGATCATCTCTTAAATCTCTTTCGTCGTAGTCATAGGGAGTGTGGACGGCGGGGATGACGGCCTCATCCCGCGGAGCCACGCCACTTCCGGCCGTGGATGCCGGTTGGGGACATGTCCGTGACGTCCACAGGCAACCATCGGTCAGCGCGCCTGCTTCACACGGGCGGTCAGTTCCTGCACGAGGTTGTACACATCCCGATCCTGCCGGATCAGGCGCGCGATCTTGGCGTTCGCGTGCATGACGGTGGTGTGGTCGCGGCCGCCGAACGCCTTGCCGATCTTCGGCAGCGATGCGTCGGTGAGTTCGCGCGAGAGGTACATCGCGACCTGGCGCGGGTAGACGATGTTCTGGGACCGGCGGTCGCTCGTCAACTCGTCGAGCGAGATCTCGAACCGCTCGGAGACCGTCTCCTGGATGCGGCGGATCGAGACCTGGGCCGTCTCGCCCTGCGGGAAGACGTCCTTCAGCACGTCCTGCGCGAGCTCGGAAGTCAGCGGCAGGCCGGTCAGCGATGAGTACGCGACGACGCGGGTCAGCGCGCCCTCCAGCTCACGGATGTTGGAGGCGATCAGCCCCGCGATGAAAGAGAGCACCTCCTCGTCGGGGACATGGATCTGGTCGGTCTTCACCTTCTTGCGCAGGATCGCGATTCGCGTCTCGAGGTCGGGCGGCTGGACGTCGGTGATCAGCCCCCACTCGAACCGCGAGCGGAGCCGCTCCTCGAGCGTGGCGATCTCGCGCGGCGGCCGGTCCGACGACAGGACGATCTGCGCGTCCGACTCGTAGAGGCTGTTGAACGTGTGGAAGAACTCCTCCTGGATCCGCTCCTTGTTCTCGAAGAACTGGATGTCGTCGACGAGCAGTAGGTCGTAGTTCCGGTACCGGTTCTTGAACCCCTCGATCCGTTTGTCGCGCAGCGAGTTGATGAAGTCGTTCATGAACGTCTCGCTGGTGACGTAGCGGACGCTGAGGTGGCGGGAGTGCTCGCTCACGTACTCCGCGATCGCCTGCATCAGATGCGTCTTGCCGAGCCCGGTGCCGCCGTAGATGAAGAGCGGGTTGTAGGCCTGCGCCGGCGCCTCGGCGACGGCCAGGGCCGCAGCGTGGGCGAAGCGGTTCGAGGAGCCGATCACGAAGAGGTCGAACGTGTACTTCGGGTTGAGCACGAGGTCGGAGGAGCCGGCCTCGCGCCTGCTCGGGGGCTCGCTCGTCGCCACCGCGGAGTCGTCGGACGCGGCCGCGTCGGGGACGCTCAGCTGGATCCGCCGGTCGCGGCCGGTGACGTCTTGGGTGATCGCGCGGATCAGCCCGAGGAACTTCCCCTCGATCCACTCGCGCGTGAAGTCGTTCGGGACCGCGATCACGAACGCGTCGTCGCCGACCTCGAGGCCCGTCGCCTCCGAGAACCAGGTGCGGTACGTGGTCTCGTTCAGAGCGCCCTGGAGACGGCTCGAGACATCCGCCCACAGGGCCTCCGCAGTCAGCTCGGTTGAGTGCTCCAAGTGGGTCCGGGGCGCTCCGGGTCGGGAACGGCGAGGGGCGAGCATAGCAGCGGTCGCGGAGAAGTAAAACGGCCTGATTTGCAGGGTTTTTGCCTCGGCTGGAAACTGTCCACAGCTGTGGAGGGCACGGGGGATAAGCGGGCCGAAAGAGCGCCTTGAGCGGCAGCTTCTCTCCGTCAGCAGACTGTGGATAAGGCGGTGGAGGGAGGCTCGTCTATACTGCCCTCCGGCGCTCGAGCGGGCGCCGCTTTTCACGTTCACGACCTCTCCGGACCGAGATGAAGCGCACCTACCAGCCCAACGTGCGCCGGCGGAAGCGCCGGCACGGCTTCCGCGCGCGGATGGCCACGCGCGCCGGCCGCGTGATCCTCAAGCGTCGCCGCGCGAAGGGCCGCAAGCGGCTCTCCGCCTAGGGGTCCCGTGCAGCGCCGGTATCGCCTCTCCCGCTCGCGGGACTTCGATGCCGTCTACCGCCACGGCCGTTCCGTGTCCACCCGCTACCTCGTCCTCTACTGGTTCCCGCACGAGGACGACGCCGGCGACCCGCGGCTCGGGCTCGCGGTGCCGAAGAGCGCCGGCTCGGCCGTGACGCGGAACCGGATCAAGCGGCGGCTGCGGGAGATCTGGCGCTCGCTGCTCGAGGAGGTCCCCGCCGGCCGCGACTATGTCCTGATCGCGCGGCCGGGGCTGCCGGAGGCGGCCGAGGCCCGCGGTGCCGACTGGTTGCGGGAGCGGGTCGTCGAGGTGCTCGGGAAGGCGCGCGCGTGAGGCACCTCGGCATCGGCCTCGTCCGGCTCTACCAGCTACTGGTCAGCCCGCTGCTGCCGGCGAACACCTGCAAGTACCATCCGACCTGCTCGCAGTACGCGGTCGACGCGCTGCGGAAGCACGGGCTCGTCGTCGGGTCGGCGAAGGCCGGCTGGCGGCTGCTGCGCTGCAATCCCTGGAGCCGTGGCGGGGTGGACTACGCATGAACACGCGCGGTAGGCTCGACGGAGGCGCGCGAGGGGCGGAGGTGCCGGCTTCGCCGGCGCCGGAGCGGCAATGATCGTCTTCGGGATCACCGACCCGATCCAGGCGCCGCTGCGCGAGTTGCTGATCTGGCTCCACTCCTCGATCGGGCTCACCTGGGCCTGGTCGATCGTGGCGCTCACGATCATCGTGCGGACCGTGCTGTTGCCGCTGACGGTGCGCCAGATCCACTCGATGCAGAACCTCCAGAAGCACGCGCCCGAGATGAAGGAGATCCAGCAGAAGTACAAGGGCGACCGCCAGCGCCTGAACGAGGAGCTGATGAGGTTCTACAAGGAGAACAACATCAACCCGGCATCGTCCTGCCTGCCCCTGCTCGCGCAGCTGCCGGTCTTCATCTCGCTCTTCTTCGTCCTGCGCGAGTTCGAGCAGAACGTGCTGCCGGACTTCCCGGCCTCGGACCTGGGCTGGCTCGGCCTTCTGCCCTCGATCACGGACCGGGCCAGCTCGCACTGGTCGGGCTTCCTGCTGCTGGCGATCTACGCGATCAGCCAGACCACGTCGACCCTGCTCATGTCGACGACGATGGAGCGGATGCAGCGGATGCTGCTGCTGTTCCTGCCGCTCGTCTTCCTCTTCTTCATCCTCAACTTCCCGGCCGGCCTCGTCCTCTACTGGGTGACGACGAACCTCTGGACGACCGGCCAGGGCCTGATCACGCGGCAGCTGATGCCGAAGCCGCAGGCGCCGCCGAAGCGCAGCTCCCGCACCCCGCCGAAGACGCAGGCGGAGATCGAGCGCGACGCCGCGGAGGCAGACGCGAAGCTGATCGGTCCCGCGACGGCGCCGGTCGTCCGCAAGGTCAAGCGCAAGAAGAAGAAGAAGAAGGGCGCGCGCAGGTGAGCGAGGGGTTGAGCGTCGAGGCCACCGGCGAGACCCTCGGGGAGGCCAAGTGGGCCGCGCTTCGCGAGCTCGAGGCGCTGCACCCCGGGCTCGACAAGGCTGCGGTCAGCTTCCAGGTCGTCTCCGAGGGGGAGCGGGGCATCCTCGGTGTCGGCTACGCGCCGGCCCGCGTGGTGGCGACGGTGCCGCCGGACGCGGTCGCGGAGGCGGGAGGCCCCGAGAGCGAGGGCGGCGAACTCGTTCGGCAGCTGCTCGGGCGGGTGACCGCGGCGGTGGGGGTCTCCTGCCGGATCGCGATCGAGGAGGACGAGGAGACCATTCGTGCCGCCCTCGCCGGTCGCGACCTGGGCGTCCTCATCGGCCGCCACGGACAGACGATCGACGCCCTCCAGTACCTCGCGAACGCTTTCGTCCTGCGCTCCGGGCAGCGCAAGCGGGTCGTCGTCGACGCCGCGGGCTACCGCGCCCGGCGCGAGGCGACGCTGGAGACTCTCGCGCGCCGAACCGCGCGGCGCGTCGCCGAGACGGGCGAGCGCGTCGCGCTCGAGGCGATGTCTCCGGTCGAGCGGCGGATCGTGCACGAGCTGCTCAAGGACGACGCGGCCGTCGAGACGGTGAGCGAGGGCCTGGAGCCGCACCGGCACGTCGTGGTCGTGCCGGCCAGTGGCTGACGAGCGGCTCGAGCGCTGGCTCGACGAGCTCCTGCGCGTGCCCGGGCTGACTGCGATCCGCGACCGCGAGGAAGCGCGGCGCGCCCTGCTCGAGGACAGCCTCCGAGGAGCGGAGCTCGTGCGTCGCTTCGAGGGGCCGGTCGTGGACGTCGGCTCGGGCGGCGGTGCCCCCGGCATCCCGCTGGCGGTCGTGCTGCCGGAGCGCGAGGTCGTCCTGCTGGAGGCCCAGCGGCGCAAGTGCGACTTCCTCGAGCGCGTCGGGAGCGCGTTTCCGAACGTGCGCGTGGTGTGGGGCCGCGCCGAGGAGCAGCCGGCGGACGTGTTCGGCGTGGCGGTCGTGAAGGCGCTCGCGCCGCCGCCCGTCGCGGCGGAGTGGAGTCTCCCCCTCGTCCGGCCCGGAGGAGCGGCGATCCTCTGGGTCGGGCCGAGCGTGGACGTCGAGGCGGTCGCACGGGCTGCCACGCAGCTGGGCGCCGGCGAGCCGCAGGAGCACGACGGCTTGCTCATGCTGCCCAAGCTCCGGCCGACGCCGCCCGGCTTCCCGCGGCGCCCCGGGATCGCGAGGAAGCGTCCGCTGGCCTGAGTAGCCTGGGTCTGTGCCCGGCCGGATCTACGCCCTCGCCAACCAGAAGGGCGGCGTCGGCAAGACCACGACCGCCGTCAACCTGGCCGCCTGCCTCGCGGAGGCGGGCGAGCGCGCGCTCGTCGTCGACCTCGACCCGCAGGCGAACGCGACCTCGGGCCTCGGAGAACGCGCCAACGGGACGTCGACCTACGACCTGCTCGACGGCGCGCCGCTCGGCGAGCTGATCCGGCGCACCCGCTTCGCGAATCTCGACCTCGTCCCCTCGAAGGGCGACCTGGCCGGCGCCGCTGTCGAGCTCGCGCGCCGACCCGACGGGGACGCGTACCTGAGGCGGCCGCTCGCCGAGGCCCGCGGGCGGTACGGCTTCGTGTTCGTCGACTGCCCGCCCTCGCTCGGCCCGCTGACGGTCAACGCGCTCGCCGCGGCCGACCGGGTGCTCGTCCCGGTGCAGGCGGAGTACTACGCGCTCGAGGGTCTGGCCCAGCTCGTCGAGTCGATCGAGCTCGTCCGGCGCGGGCTCAACCCCTCGCTCCGGATCGGAGGCGTGCTGATCACGATGGCCGACGGGCGCACGCGGCTCTCCGCCGAGGTCGCGGAGGAGGTGCGGCGCCACTTCGGCGACCTCGTCTTCGACACGGTCGTGCCCCGGAGCGTCCGGCTTGCCGAGGCGCCGAGCCACGGGGTGCCCGTGACGGCCTACGACCGCTGCTCGGCCGGCGCCGACGCGTACTTCAAGGTGGCGATGGAGCTTGTCGACCGCGCCTGAGCGGAGAGGCCTCGGCCGCGGGCTCGAGGTGCTCATGGGCGGGGCCTACGCGGAGGCGCCCGAGCTCGTCCACCTGCGCGTCGACGAGATCGGTCCCAACCCCCGGCAGCCGCGGCGCCACCTCGACAACGAGGCGACCTCGGGGCTGGCGGACTCGATCCGTGCGCAGGGCGTCCTCCAGCCTGTGGTCGTCCGCCCCCGGGACGGCGGCGGCTACGAGCTGATCGCCGGCGAGCGTCGCTGGCGCGCCGCGCGCGAAGCGGGCCTCGCGTCCGTGCCGGCGCTCGTCCGCGAGGCCGACGACCGGGACACGCTCCTGCTCGCGCTCGTCGAGAACGTCGCCCGCGAGGACCTGTCCCCGCTCGAGGAGGCGCGCGCGTACGCGGTGCTGATCGACGAGTTCGCGCTCTCACTGGGCGACCTCGCGGAGCGCATCGGCCGCTCGAAGCCGTCCGTCTCAAATCGCCTCCGCCTGCTCGAGCTGCCGCACGACGTGATGCGCATGCTCGAGCGCGGCCTGCTCACCGAAGGGCACGCGCGCGCCGTGCTCGCGGTGCCCGACGACGATGGTCGCCGCCGGCTCGCCCAGACGATCGTCCGCGAGGGCCTCTCCGTGCGTGCGGCGGAGAAGGCGGCCCGCTTCTCCGGCGCTCGGCGGAAGCCGAGGAGCAAGCTGAAGATCCCAGTAGACCCCGCGCTCGCCGAGCGCGCGCGCACCGCCGCCGAGCGCCTGACGGGCCGCGAGGCCCGCGTGGTCTCGGGCCGTCTCGAGCTGCTCTTCGCGGACGAGGCCGAGCTGGCCGAGCTCGTCGAGGCAATCGAGGCGGCCGCCCCGTAACCCCGGCGGCCGCACGGCCGTTGCTAAGAGGTCATGGACGACCTCCTCCTCCACGACCTCGAGTCCCTCGGGGCGATCTCGCAGGACGAGGAGACGCGGACGATCTTCCTACGCATGGCGGCGCTCTCGCGCGCCGGCCGGATCGAGCCCTTCCTCGCCCAGCTGGCCGCCGACGACGAGGTCGACGAGGAGACG